>DASSJS010000347.1:0-6248 GCA_035691085.1 Longimicrobium sp. | reverse complement strand
CCGCCAGGCAGCGTGCGGATGACGGAAGCACCTTCCTCACAACGAGTTGTCTACCTCCGGGGCCGGCCCCGGCAACGGTGCCTGGGTGCGTTCGAACGTCGTTCAGCGAACGGCGCCGCGCGTTCATTGAACGGAGCGGCCCCCGCGCTTCTGACGCCGTCCAGCGGCCGGTCGGGAACGAAGCAGCGCGAAACGACGAATGGAGGAAGCGAGGGCACGGCAGACGCGCCGCGTTCCCCGCTCCCTCCATTTTTTTATTTTTTCTGCGTCACCCGTACGATTGCAACCTTCCCCGCGCCGCGTCTCCAGCGATGATGCGTCGATTGGATGGTCGAACGATCAGTCCGCGATCGCGCGCCACACCGCGTCCGTATCCGATAGGTCGGCGAACGTATGGTCCGCGCCGCACTCCACCAGCTCGTCCACCAGGTGATGCCCCGTGGCGGTGGCGATGGTGCGTACGCCCAGGTGCTGGCCACACGCCACGTCCAGGGGCGTGTCGCCGATGATCACGATCTCCTTGCCGCTGAACTCCACCCCCAGCTGGCCGCGCGCGCGCTCCACGGCGATGGCGGGGAGCGCCGGCCGCTCGGCGTGGTCGCTCCCGAAGGCGCCCACGCGAAAGCGCGAGAACCCGAGGCGCGCCGCCTCTACCTTGATTCGCGCGCCTTCGCGGATGTTGCCGGTCAGCAGCCCCAGCACCACCTCGGGCCCGGCGGCCTCCACCCGCTCCAGCAACTGCGCCACGCCGGGGAGCGCCTGCACGCGGATGCCGTGGATCTCGCGGTGCAGGTTCTCCACGTAGCGAAACCAGAGCGCGCGCAGCCCCGAGTCGATCTCCGCGTCGGCGATCCCCGCCGCGCGCAGCAGGTCGCGCACGATCTCGGGGTCCGTGCGCCCCGCGAACGAGTAGCTGCCGATGGGCCCCGTGGTGCCGTACACCTCCATCAGCGCCGCGTGGACGGCCCGCTTCCCCGCGCCGTCCGCCGAGAGCAGCGTACCATCGATGTCGAAAAGGATCAACCGCCGCATCTCGTGCCGTCTCGCGAAATATCCTTGTGGATGGATGCCGCGCCCCGCGGGCCGGCTCCGGACGGAACGCAATCTCAGGGCTCCCGCGCTCGCTGTCTACGCCCCCCACCCGCGTCATCCCCGCCCGCGAAACAGGACGATCCCCGGACCTGCGGGATTCCCGACGTTTATCAGTGGATGTCCGCAGGTAGATTCATCGCGGAGCGCTCGTGAGATGCCACGTCCGGTTGATACGACCCGTAACGACAGCGCCGTGACGATTCGTGCAAACAATGCCGGCCCGGGCGCGAAAAGCGTCCGGGCCGCGTCGGGCTCGATTCATCAGCGCCGTGGAAAGCTATGCGTCGGGCTTCCGCGGGCGGGCCGGGGGGTTCACGCCGAGCTGCTTCAGGCGCTGCCGCTGGCGCCGCGTGAGGCGGCCCTCCTCCATGCTTCGCTCCTTCCACTGCTCCTTCCCCCAGTCCTTCACCTCGGCCAGCTCGTCCAGAAAGCGGGCCGACGCGCGAGAGAAGGCACCCTCGCGGCGAAGGGTGGTGGGGATGGTGCCCAGGAAGTCCTGCATGGCTCGGCGCAGGGAGCTGTCGCTGGAATAGCCGCACGCGTACGCCACGCTCAGCACCGTTCGCCCGGGGTCGTCCAGCAGCGAGGCCGCCAGCAGGATGCGCATCCACGCCATCAGCCTGCGCGGCGGCGGGAGAGCCGCGCGCTCGGACCAGCGCAGCACCGTTCGCTCAGAAAGGTGCAGCGCGCGGGCCAGGTCGCGCCCGCGGCCCCCCAGCGAAACCACCTCGGCCGCGGTCATCAGCAGCGTGCGCGAGCGCCCCGACATGCTCCCCGGGAGGCAGCGCTGCAGCAGGTTCTGCAGCGGCCGCCCCTGGGCCGAGCGCAGGCGGCGCATCATGGCCTCCTGCGTGTCCTCCTCGCCGATGGAGAGGATGTCGGTGACCCCCCACTCGCCCAGCGTGCGCACGTCGTGCGAGCGGCCGGGGAGCAGCTCCATGGCCGCCACCACGGTGGCCGAGGGGAACTCCCACATCAGCGCGCGGAGCTCCTGGGCCAGCTGCGGGCCGTCGCGCGCGGTGGGGCTGTACGGGTCCACCAGCAGCAGCGCCGCGGGCGGCGTGTCGGGGAGCGCCGCCCGCAACGACTCCCAGTCGGGAAGGAAGGTGACGTCGAACAGCGACTTCACTGCAATCCGGCGTACGCGCTCGCGAAACGCACCATTCGAGTGCATCACGATCAAGGGACGCGGACCAGAGACCATGCGTGACGGGAATTATATGGTCACAGGGCAACGGAGAATGGGCGCGCAGGCGTTTGCGTGCGCATCATTCATCCGCGTGGACGTCGTCCACCTTCTCAACCGCCGGATCCCCCATCACAAACCTGGAACACCCATGAAGACCGCCCGGTTCCTCCTGGCCTGCGCCGTCGCGTCCGTTCTGGCCGCTTGCGGCAACACCATCACGGCGCCGACCGACGCGCACCGCGCGGCCCCCCCCAAGGCGGACGAATCGACGTCCTCCACCCCGTGCGTGACCAAGAACGTCGTCCTCTCCGACGGCAGCACCGTCGAAGTCTGCGTCCAGGAAAGCGGGTCGCAGATGGGTACGGGATCCTGACCCTTTAGCACGGACACAAGAAAGGGGCCGGCCGGGATATCCCGGCCGGCCCCTTTCTTTGGATCAGACCCCGGCCGTGGCGCGGTGCTCGAGCGAACGCACCATTTCGTGCGCCAGCGCATCCGCCTGGTCCGTCGACCGGCCGGCGCGAGCCGCGACCGCACGCTCGACGGAGCGCCCGTTGCGGATCGACTCCAGGATCCCCTCGGCACGGATGATCACGGTCGGCTCGTGCCGCTCGGTGGCAACCGCCACCGCGCGTTCCGCAACCTGCTCGGCGCGATCCCACTCACCCAGGCTGGACGCGCCGCGCGCCATCTCGAGGAGCGAATCGGCAAGCACCGACGTGGCATCGGCCTCGCGCGTCAGCTTGATCGCTTCATTCCACGTTTTCCGGAACCGCTCGCGGTCACCCGCGCCACCGGCGGCGCGAATGATGTGCGCGCGCACCAGCAGCTGGTTCTTCATCTCGGGGAAGAGCGGCTGAAGCGCCTCGAATACCGGCAGGGCCCGGGCGAAGTGGCCCTGGTTCATCCAGTAGTAGGCGATGTCGTGCGCCAGCGCCGGAAGGAGCCGGTGCTCGTGCCCGTAGGCACGGAATGCCTGGCGGGCGAAGTGCTCGGCCTGCTCGTTCCGCCCGGTCTCGGTCGCAACCACGAACAACTCGTGCGAAGACAGGCCCACGATCTCGCTGAGGCCCTTCCGCTTGCCGGAGCGCAGCGCCTTGATGTGCATGCGATGCGCGAGCGGGAAGTTGCCGCGCTCGCGGCCCATGTTCCCAAGCGCGAGGTACGCACGGCCGTAGGTGTCCCAGCTACCCGTCTGGCGCGACACCATGATCGCGTGCCGGAACCAGGTCTCGGCGCGGGCGGCCTCACCGCGGGTGCGGGCCAGCTTGCCCACCGCGAGCGCGTACTCGGCGTTGCGCGGGGCGGCGAGGGCGGCGGTCTGCGTGAAGGAGAGGGCAGTGGCGTCGTAGCCCTGCGCCTCGGCCCACTGGGCGATGGAGCGCATGGCCTCGGCCACGACGTCGCCGTGCGTGGTGTCGGGGGCGCCGAGCATGCGGCCCACGGCCACCAAGGCGTCGAGGATCCCCGCCGGAACGTCGGCGGCGAGCAGCTCTTCGAGCCGGCGCTGGCCGGCGCCCTGCGCGAACAGCTTGGCGCGCTCGCCCGCCTCCACGCTGGCCCAGAACATCACGTTGCGGTACGCCTGCCAGAGCAGGATCCCGGTTTCACCCGGGACCTCGCGCAGAATCTCCATCCCCTCGAGACCCTCGGCCGACCCGCGGGTAAGCGGGGGAGGGGTGCGCCAGCGCCGCGGTGAACGCTGCTGTGCGGCTTTTGTGCGGGTAGCCTTCATCTATCGTCTCCGTGTGGCCATGCCCCTTGAAGGGCCCGGGTCTGTTCACTTTCTGTATACTATATGCGAGTGGCGGTCGAAACGCCAACATTTTTTGTCGTCTGCTCCGACCTCCAGTAGCAGGAGAGGCGCTTATCCCGACACGGCGACCCCTTTTCCCACTGTTTCGCACCATTCTGGTACGGATTTGGTAGCGCTCCGCACCCGCCACTACATACCCCGACCGCTACGCAGGTTCCCTGCCGTCTCCAGTGTCAACGATTCCGGCGGCGTACGCAAGCGAAATCTCACCCTGGTGAACCCCTACCGACACGGATCCGCCATCCTCCAATTTTCCGAAGAGGATTTCGTCCCCCAGCGGGCGGAGGATGTGCTCCTGGATCAGCCGGGCGAGCGGGCGGGCGCCCATCAGCGGGTCATGCCCACGCGCGGCGAGCCAGGCGCGCGCCTCGTCATCCAGCCGCAGGCGGACGTTCCGTGCGGCCAGGCGTTCGCCCACCTCGGCCACCATGCGGACCACGATGCGCTCCATCACCACGGGCGAGAGCGGCGCGAAGGCGATGCGCGCGTCCAGGCGGTTGCGGAACTCGGGGGGGAAGGTGCGCTCGAAGGCGCGGTCGTCGTCCCCTCCCGTCATCGCGCTCGCGGCGCCGAAGCCGGCGCGGCGGCGGGCCAGCTCCTCGGCGCCCACGTTGCTGGTCATCACCAGCACCACGTTGCGGAAGTCGGCGTGCTTGCCGTTGTTGTCGGTCAGCTTGCCGTAGTCCATCACCTGCAGGAGCAGGTTGAACACGTCGGGGTGCGCCTTCTCGATCTCGTCCAGCAGGAGCACGGCGTGTGGGGTGCGGGTGACCGCCTCGGTGAGCAGCCCCGCCTGGTCGAAGCCCACGTACCCCGGCGGCGCGCCGATCAGCCGCGAGACGGTGTGGCGCTCCATGTACTCGCTCATGTCGAAGCGGATCAGCTCGATCCCCAGCACCTCGGCGAGCGCGCGGGCGACTTCGGTCTTCCCCACGCCGGTGGGGCCGGTGAAGAGGAAGGCGCCGATCGGCTTGCGCGGGTCGCGGAGCCCGGCGCGGCCGAGCTTGATGGCCGCCGCCACCTGCCCGAGCGCCGCGTCCTGCCCGAACACCCGCCGCTTCAGCTCGTCCTCCAGCGTGCGCAGCCGGTCGCGGTCGCTCGCCGCCACGGTGCGCGGCGGGATCTGCGCCATGGAGGCGAGGATGCGCTCCACCACCTCTTCGCCCACGGCCGGCCACTCCGCGCCGTCCTCGTCCGCCGCGGAGAGGCGCACGTCGGCGCCGGCCTCGTCGAGCACGTCGATGGCCTTGTCGGGGAGGCGGCGGTCGTGCAGGTGGCGCGCAGCGAGCTCGGCGGCCGCGCGCAGCGCCCCGGCGGTG
Source organism: Longimicrobium sp. (assembly GCA_035691085.1). Taxonomy (GTDB): domain Bacteria; phylum Gemmatimonadota; class Gemmatimonadetes; order Longimicrobiales; family Longimicrobiaceae; genus Longimicrobium. The sequence goes on along the minus strand of DASSJS010000347.1, from coordinate 832 downwards.
TAGCGGACGCGGTGGAACTCCTCGTAGCGCGGGCGCAGCCCCTCGAGGATCAGCACCGTCTCCTCCACGCTGGGCTCCGGCACGTCGATCTTCTGGAAGCGGCGGGCGAGGGCGCGGTCCTTCTCGAAGTGCGCGCGGTGCTCCTCGTAGGTGGTGGACCCGATACAGCGCAATCCGGCGGCCAGCGCCGGCTTGAGCAGGTTGGAGGCGTCCATGCTCCCGCCCGAGGTGCTCCCCGCGCCGACGACGGTGTGGATCTCGTCGATGAAAAGGATGGCCCCGGGCCGCGCTTCGAGCTCCTTCAGCACCGCCTTCAGCCGCTCCTCGAAGTCGCCGCGGTACCTGGTCCCCGCCAGCAGCGAGCCCAGGTCGAGCGCGAAGATCTCGGCGCCGCGCAGCGCCGGCGGCACCTCGCGGCGGTGGACGCGGAGCGCCAGCCCCTCGGCCAGCGCGGTCTTCCCCACGCCGGGGTCGCCCACGAAGAGCGGGTTGTTCTTCCGCCGCCGCGCGAGGACGTGGATGGCGCGGCCGAGCTCCTTCTCCCGCCCGATCAGCGGGTCCAGCCGCCCCTCGGCGGCGAGCCGGGTGAGGTCGGTGGTGAAGCGCTCCAGCGCCTCGCCCGGGGCGCGGCGCGCCTCCTCGTCGTCCTCCGCCTCGGCGCCGGCGGGGACTTCGACGCGGGTGACGCCGGTGGAGGGGCGGCCGCCGCCGTGCGCCACCGCGCGCAGCACCGCCAGCCGGTCGAGCCCCTCTTCCTCCAGGAAGTGCACCGCGAACGCGTCCTTCTCGCCGAAGAGCGCGGCCAGCACGTGCGCGCCGGTGACCTCCTCGC
>DASSJS010000346.1:0-6418 GCA_035691085.1 Longimicrobium sp. | reverse complement strand
CTCTTCCTGGTTCCAGTAGGAGGATCCCTGGGTCACTGACTCGGTGCGCACCAGCCGCACCGAGAGCGCGGTGGTGGTGGCCTCGTCAAGCACCCCCTCCACCGCCACCACCCGCGGCCCCACCTGCGAGGCCAGCTGCTGCGAACCCTCGGTGGTGAGCGAGGCCACCACCCGAGAGCCGGGGTGCGGCCCGCCCGGCTGCACCGCGCTCACCGAGTAGCACCCCTGCAGGCCGAACACGCCCAGCAGGAGCGCCGACACCCCGCGAGGCCACGCCCGGCCCGTTCCAACACGCGTCTGCTTCATCCAGAAACCTCCACGTCACGAAAAGGAGAACCGGCCCGGGCCTCCTGCGCCCGGGCCGGCCGTGCCCGACTCACCCGCGCGCGCTCAGCTCCCCGTGCACGCGGTGGGGTCGTTCCAGTTCCGCACCGGCTGCTGCGCCGGAAGCGGGATGTTGGGGTTGTTCTGCCGCTCGAGCAGGCCGTACGGCAGGCGGCCCGGGACCGCCGCGGCCTGCGGCGACCCGCCCGGCGCCAGCACCGGGATGCAGGTGCGCTTGTAGTCGCTCCAGGCCTCGATGTTCTGGAACATCACGATCCACTTCTCGGTCATGATGTCTTCCAGCGTGATCGGCCCCGGAAGTGCCGCCAGCCCCACGCTGGTACGCACCGCGTTCAGGTGGTTGATCGCTGTGGCGTCGTTCAGCTTGAACTTGGCCTCGGCGATGATCAGCTGGTTCTCGGCCCAGGTCACCAGCGGCTGGCGGTAGCCCGCCGACCGGCGCGCGGCCCCCACCTCCGACGACGGGCTTCCGCCCACCGGCTGGCCGAACTGGTTCGCGCCCCGGTACGTGGTGGGCGTCACCCCCGAGACCGGGGCGAAGTACACCGACAGCCGCGGGTCGCTGCGGGCGATCAGCGTCTGGATGAACACGTTCCCGGCGTTGATGTCCTGGCGCGCGTTCAGGAACTGGCTCCAGATGTTGCTCTGCTCCAGCACCGTGCCGTGGAAGGCCCGGAAGTCGCCCGCGCCCTGCCCCAGCATGGCTGCGGTGGCGTCGGCCGGCGCCTCGTTGATCCCCAGCAGCGCCTCGGCGAGCGCCGCCTGGTACGCGGGGGCGCCCAGCCGCTCGGCGGTGTGCAGGTGGTAGCGCGCCTTCAGCGTGTGCGCCGCGCGGATCCAGCGCGCGGTGTTGCCGCTGTACACCAGGTCGGCGCCCGCCGGGCCGGGGCCCGTGCCGCCCAGCTTGGTGATGGCCTCACTCAGCAGCGCCTGCAGGTCGGCGTACACCTGCTGCTGCGCATCGAGGTGCGGATGCGGGATCCCCGCCACCGCCTCGCGATACGGGATGTCGCCCCAGATGTCGGCGGCGGTCCCCATCGTGAAGGCCTCCCACACCTTCGCGATCCCCTCGAACTGGGCATCGTTGGAGGCCTTGGCGGCCTCCTGGATCTTGCGCCAGTCGACCAGCCCGCCGCCCGTGTAGAAGGGCGAGAAGTGCTGGCTGTAGTCCGACTCGCTCCCCAGGTACAGGCTTCCCCAGTCCTTCTGCTGGTTGAAGGTGCCCGAGAGCTGCTGCGTGAACATCCCCGCGGTGCGGGCCAGCTGCCCCTCCTGGCGGGTAAAGCCCTGGGCCTGCGCGGCGACGAACAGCTGCGTGGCGTTGGCCTGCACCGGCTGGTTCGGGTTCTCGTCCAGCGCCGGGCCGGTCAGGAAGTCGTTGCACGCGGCCGTGCCGAGTGCCGCCAACAGCAGGCCGGCCGCCCGGATGCTTCGTGTGTATGCGGTCACGTGGTCCTCCGTTAGTTGTTGATGCCCACCGAGAACACCCAGGCGCGGGAGATCGGCTCCACGAACCAGTCGATGCCGCGGTTGCCCACCACCGCGCCGCCCAGGTTCACCTCGGGGTCATAACCCGAGTAGTCGGTCCAGGTCTTCAGGTTGCGGCCGGCCACGCGCAGGTCGATGCTGCTCACGCCGATGCGGCGCTTCACCCACGCCTGGTTCAGCGTGTACGACAGGCTCAGCTCGCGCAGGCGCGTGAACGAGGCGTCTTCCTGGAACTGCGACGACGGGCCGCCGATGCCGCCGGCGCCGTTGTACCAGTTCTCGCCGATCGGCACCGCCTTCCCCGCGCCGGGGCCGGCCACCGCGCCCGCCATGATGCTGGTGCCGAACACCTTCTCGTTCCCCGTGCACTGCTGGGTGGTGCCCACCACCACGCAGGTGGCGCGGGCCTCGGTGTCCTTGTGGGTGCCGAAGCCGTACATCGACGCGCGCGTCATGTTCTGGTTGGTGCCGCCCGAGCGCCGGTCCATGAAGGCCGACAGGCGCACCCCGCGCACCGTCACGGCCGCGTTCAGGCCGCCGGTCCAGTCGGGGTTGGGGTCGCCGATGGTGCGGTCGGTGGGGTCGGCCACCGGGAAGCCGCTGGGCGAGATGTACAGCGCGCCGTCGGGGGCGCCCTGGCACCCCGCGGCGATGTCGAAGCCGCTGATGGTGGTGAGCCCGCGGCCGCAGCGCGCGAAGTCGGTGCCGCGGAACACGCCCAGCGCCTCGCCCACCACCGCGTTGGTGGTGCGGCCGCCGAACGAGCTCCCCTGGAAGTACCCCGCCACCTTGGTGGCCGTGTCGCCCAGGCTCAGCAGGCGGTTGCGGTTGCGCGCCCAGTTGGCGCCCACCTCGAGCTCGAAGCCGCGGCGCCGGACCGGCGTCACGTTCGCCTCCAGCTCCCACCCGCGGTTGCGGATGCGGGCCGCGTTCAGCACCTGCTGGCTGAAGCCGGTCGACGGGGCCAGCGGGATCGCGAAGATCACGTCGTGGGCCTCCGACCGGTAGTGCGTCACGCCCAGCGTGGCGCGCCCGTCCAGCAGCGCCAGGTCCATCCCGCCCTCCAGCTCGGCCACGCGCTCGGGCTTGATCCCGGCGTTGCCGCGGGTGACCGAGGTGTACAGGCCGCCCAGGCCGTTCAGCGTGGGGATTAGCTGCGAGCCGGGGTTGAAGTCGGTGAGCAGGGCGTTGGTGAACACGTCCTGCGTCTGGTAGAAGTCGGGGAGCTGCCCGCTCTCGCCGTAGGCCAGGCGCAGCTTGCCCATCTGCAGGAAGCCGTTCTCCGAAAGGCCCAGGGTGCGGCTGAAGGTCCACGCGGCCTGCGCGCGCGGGTACCAGGCGCGCTTGTCCTCGCCGAAGCGCGACGAGCCGAAGTTGGTCACGCCGCCGGTCAGGAAGAGCTGGTCGGCGAGGTCGATGGTCCCGTTCAGCAGGTAGCTCTCGATGCGGTCGCGCTGCTCCAGGTCGGTGGGCGCGTCACGCGTGACGGTGTTGGCCAGCTTGAACGGGCGCGGGGCGATCAGCTCGCGGCCGGTCACGTAGATCTGGCGGAACCAGCGCTGGTTCAGGTTCTGGCCGGCGCTCAGGCTCCCCGACACGGCGGGCGACAGCTTCCAGTTGGCCGTGGCCACCAGGTTGTGGTCGATGATCCGGTCGTAGAACTGCCAGCGGGTGACCACGCCCCCCAGCGCCGCGCCCGAGCTGCTCTCGCCCGAGGCCTCGATGCGGTCGTCGTTGGCGTAGTCGGCGCCCAGGGTGTAGTCCACGCGCAGCCACTGCAGCGGGAACCAGTTCGCGTACATGTTCCCCAGCACGCGGCCCACCTTCCCCGAGTTGTCGGACTCGTTGAGCGCGTAGAAGGGGTTGTCGTAGCCGCGGTTCACGCGGAACGCGGTGGGGCCCGGGTTGGGGAAGCGGAAGCTGCGGTGCAGCTTGGTGACCGGGTCCAGGTACTGGGTGTTGTTGAACTCGGGCGGGGTGCGCAGCGCCCCCAGCAGAAGCCCGTTGATGCTGTTGCCGCGCTGCACGAACTCGCCGTCGGTCTGCACGTAGCTGGCGTTGCCGCCCACCGTCAGGTTCTCCATCAGGCGGTGGCTGGCGTTCAGGCGCGCCGTGTAGCGGTTGTAGCGGTCATGGTCGCCCACGATGTACCCGTTGTGGCGCATCACGCCGCCCGACAGGTAGAAGGTGGTGCGCTCGGTGCCGCCCGAGGTGGTCAGCGTGTTGTCGAGGATGCGGCCGGTGTCGTACAGCTCGGCCGAGTGGTCGAAGGTGGGCGTGCCGGCGGCCAGGCGCGGGCCCCAGGCGAAGAAGCCCGAGCTGACCGAGCAGTTGGTGGTGCCGCCGGGCTTGCAGGTGGGCGACACGTTGTTGGTTCCGGTGCCGAACGCGCGCTGCACGGGGAGGGTGTTCGCGGCGTCGTCCATCTGCAGCGACGAGCGCAGCGAGTAGCTGGTGCGCCCGGCGCGGCCGCGCTTGGTGGTGATCAGGATGGCGCCGCCGGCGCCGGCCTGCGCGCCGTAGATCGAGGTGGCCGAGGGCCCCTTCAGGATCTCGATCGACTCGATGTCGGCGGGGTTGATGTCGCTGGCGCGGTTGGGCGACACCGTGCCCTGCAGCGCGCCCGACGTGGAGCGCGTGGTGTTGTTCATCGGCACGCCGTCGATCACGAACAGCGGCTGGCCGGTGCCCGACAGGGTGCTGGTGCCGCGGATGCGGATGGCGGTGCTCGCCCCCGGCTCGCCGCTGGCCTGCGTGGTGATCACGTTGGGCACCTTGCCGGCCAGCGCGGTCACCAGGTTGGACTCATTGGTGCGCTGGATGGTGGTGGAGTCCACGTTGGCGCGGGTGGTGCCCAGGCGCTCGGCGCGGGTCTGGATCCCGGCGCCGGTGGCGACGATCTGCGAAAGCTGCAGCGCGTCGCGCGGCATCACGAAGTTCTGGGTGACGCTGGCCCCCGGGTTCAAGGTTAAGGAGCGCGACTGCGTTCCCAGCCCCACGCGCTGCGCGGTGATGGTCACCGTGCGGGCGGCGCGGAGGCGGGCGGCCGGCACCACGATGGTGTAGCGGCCCTGCGCGTCGGAGATCGCGCCCACGCTGAGCGCGGCGATCCGGACCTGCACCGCGGCCTCGGGCTCGCCCGCGGAGTTGGTGGTGCGGCCGGTGATGGTCGCCGGCTCCTGCGCCCGCAACGCCGCCGGCGCAAACGCCAGGGCGATGCAGGCCGACACCAGAAGCCTGCAGAGTCTGTTCATCGAGACGTCCTCCTGGTACTGCGTGAAATGTTCGCGGGCGCCCGGGGCGGGCGGCGCGAGGGGTGGAGCCGTGGCGGTGCGGGGAAGCCCGGTATTGACTGCCGTTCCGGTACGGCTCCGGCGTGGCTGGATGGTGCGGCGGGTCACCTCCTTGGGGCGAACGAGGGCGGGGTGCGGGCCGGAGCCGCCGCGCGCGGGCCATCGCGGCGGGTGTCCGGTGTGGGGCGCGCCTGCCAGGGGCGGCGCTGGGTCACGCTGGGTTTGCTACGGAAAGGCTTACAGGACGGGCAGCCGGCGCTTTCGCTCCGGACGGGACCTCAGGTTGAACCGGGGGACTGCTTTTCAGATTGGGCCTAAGAGCAATAACGGTGCGTCGCAACCGTGTCAAGGAAGCAGGGTGCCGGGCAGATCTTAAACTAGAACGCAATCTGATACTATCGGCTCCCATCGGCACCGAGCCACTCCCGCGCGGCCAGCGGCACATCGCACGGACATCCGCACGAAAGGCTGGGGATCACACATCCCGTGTCTCTCCCGGCGCCGTCGAACGTTTACGAGAACCCGATCAGTCGCTCCAAATAGGCCGCAAGAATAATTATGGATTCATGAACCGAAAGTAGACCGCTCTCCCCAAGATTGGAAAATCCCGCCCCATACACCCGATCCCGTCATACGACGAAAGGAAACAGGGTGGCAGCCCGCTGTAGACCGCTCCAGTGCCCTCGTCCGCCCCTCGTTTCGGCACCCTTCGCGGGGATGGTTCGAACTGGATCTCATGAATTCCGTTTCGGCGATCCGGGACGTGGTTGCGTGGAGGATTCGCGCCCTGCAGGACCGAGACGCCGGCGCGTTCCGAGTCCGGTGCCGAGGATTCGGGATGGGCCAGGCGCGGCGGAGGGACTCACCCAAATCCACCAAGCGGTTCCGTCGAAACGCCGCGCGAGCCGGATGACGCGTCACGCCCCGCGCGGGCGAGCCGTGCGGGGCGTGGAAACGATCCGGTGGCCCGGGAGCGCCGTTACGAGCGCTCGCCTTCGGCCTGGGACGGCTTGTCCTGCGGGGCGGGCTCGCCGCCCAGCTGGCTGCCGGACACCGGGCGCTCGGGTTCGGGCTGGCCCTGCTCGCTGCTGGAGTGCGGGCTCTTGTCCTGGTAGCGCGGGTCCTTTCCGTCGTGGTCCTGGTCGCTCATCGGCTCCTCCGGTCCCCATCTGGACGAAAGCCCCGGCCACGCCGGCCGGGGCTGCACCTCGATCCATCAATCGTACCTCCGTACCCCCGTACCCCCGTACCCCCGTACCCCCGTACCCCCGTACCCCCGTACCCCCGTACCC
>DASSJS010000345.1:0-20562 GCA_035691085.1 Longimicrobium sp. | reverse complement strand
AGCGGCGTGGTGAGCTTCACCCTGGCCGACGTGCACCCGCACGACATCGCCACGATCCTGGACGGCGAGGGCATCGCGGTGCGCGCCGGCCACCACTGCTGCCAGCCGCTGATGAGGCGCCTGTGCGTCCCCGCCACGGCCCGCGCGTCGTTCTACCTGTACAGCGGCACCGACGACGTGGATCGGCTGGTGGACGGGCTGATGAAGGCGCGTACGATGTTCGGGCTGTGAAGGGAACAGGTGCGCAAGTGCGTGAGTGCGCCAGTGCGCTTCACCCCGGGGTAATCGCAGGCCACGGTGCGAATCCTGAACGCAAACGCCGATCGTTGTGCGCACACTCACGCACTTGCGCACTCACGCACTCACGCACCGGTTGGGTTTTTCGATGAGCCTTCCGCTCGATTCGGTCTACCAGGAGCTGATCCTCCGCCATTACCGCAGCCCAAAGAACCGGGGCGACATGGACGCGCCCGACGCGGTGGTGACCATGCGCAACCCCACCTGCGGCGACGACATCGTGCTGCAGCTGCGGGTGCGTGGCGACACGATCGAGGAGGTGCGCTTCAAGGGCCAGGGGTGCGCCATCAGCCAGGCGAGCGCCAGCATGATGAGCGGCCTGATCGCGGGGAAGACCTTCGCCGAGGCCGAGCCGATCCTGGCCCGCTTCCGCGACATGCTGCACGGCGACGCCGACGCGGCGAAGGACAAGTCGCTCGGCGACCTCCGCGCCCTGAGCGGCGTGGCGAAGCTGCCGCGCCGCGTGAAGTGCGCGATGCTGCCGTGGGACGCGCTGGAAGAGGCGCGGAAGCAGATCCCGACCGAGTAGGTACGGAGGTACGGGCTGGAGGATCAGCCGCGATGCGGCCGCCGAGCCGGTGAAGCCTCGCGCAGTTTGCGAGGCTTTTCGTAGTTGTTGCTGCGGCTTCAGCCGCCGGCCAGCGAGGCAACCCCCAACGGTCTGACCGCGCTCCCGCCACCCGGCTCGCCCCCTTGCTACCTCCCACCTCCCGTAACCCGCGTCGTTCGTTTATCTTCTTCGCTCGTCTGCACGTTCGCTTCATCCGCACGGCCATCCCCCGCAGGCCCACCGAGCAGTTCGCCGGACGCCCGCGACACCCTTCCCACCACGGAGACCGCCGATGAACAACCGGGCGCTCGCCATCGTATCCGCACTGGCGCTCTGCGCGCTGGGCTTCCTCACGCTGATCATGATCGGGGCCCTGAACACCGGCCTTCCCGGGCTGCTGGTGGGCATCATCATGGCCGCCATCCCCGTGCCCTTCTACGTGGCCGCCGCCCTCTGGGTGGACCGCTACGAGAAGGAGCCCAAGTGGATGCTGGCGGCCGCGTTCCTGTGGGGCGCCACGGGCGCGGTGTTCATCTCCTTCATCCTGAACTCCATCAACGGCGCGCTCTTCGGCGCCGTGGGCGGGCAGGGCGCGGCGGAGATCGGCGGATCGGTGATCAGCGCGCCGTTCGTGGAGGAGATGTCGAAGGGGCTGGCGCTGTTCCTGTTCTTCTTCTGGAAGAAGGACGAGTTCGACAACGTGATCGACGGCGTGATCTACGCCGCCATGGTGGGGCTGGGCTTCGCCATGACCGAGAACGTGAGCTACTACGGCGTGTCGCTGGAGCACGGCGTGGGCGGCACCTTCTTCGTGCGCGGCATCCTCGCCCCGTTCTCGCACCCGCTGTTCACGGCCATGACCGGCATCGGCCTGGGCCTTTCGCGCGAAACGATCCGGAAGCCGCTGAAGGTTGCCGCGCCGCTGCTGGGGCTTTGCATGGCCATGGGGCTGCACGCCACCTGGAACCTGTCGGCCAGCTTCGGCGCCGCGTTCATCGGCGCGTACGTGCTGATCATGGTGCCCACCTTCTTCGCGGTGGTGGGCCTCGTCCTCTACGCGCAGAGCCGCGAGCGCAAGATCATCCGCGCCAACCTGGTACCCTACGTGCAGACCGGGCACCTGTCGCCGGCCGACCTGGAGGCGCTGTGCGTGTTCGGCGGGCGGATGAAGGCGCTGATGAGCGCGGGCGGCATGGCGGGGTGGCGGCGCGAGGCGCGATTCCAGCAGGCGGCCAGCGAGCTGGCGTTCCACCGCTGGCGCACCGAGCGCGGCATCAGCAAGGGCACGGCCGAGTACACCGCCCGCGAGGCCGAGTACCTGGCCATGATGCGCGAGTGCCGCGGCTTCCAGGGCGTTCCCGCGATGGGCGGCTACGGCGGCTGAGCAACGATCGAACAACGAAGGCGAGGGGGCGGGCACCGGGTGCTCGCCCCCTCGTCACATCCCCAACGCCGTGACGGATCAAAGGACCCGCTTCACATCGGTCTTGCTGAAGTCATCGCCAATGTAAAGCAGCGGCTCGCCCAGCGCCGTTGCCAGCGCGTAGGAGAAGCAGTCACCGAAGTTGAGCCCCGCCGGGTGAGCTCCCTTTCCGAAACGGCGGTAAGCCGCCCGGGCGATGTCGGCCTGCTCGCGTGTGACGGGAACCACTTCCGCCTGAAGCCGGTGAAGGAGGAGGTCCAGCTCGTGGCCGGCATGTTCGCCGCGGTGGCGCTCCACCACGATTCCGGCCTCAACGAGCGTGGCAGCCGAGACCAGCCGCCGTGCATCGGCTTCGAAGGCTTCCTGGATCGCCCCTGCCTGGGGCTCGCCCTTCAGGTATGCGACCAGCGCGGACGTATCGATCACCATCAGCCCGGCAATCCGTTCTCGTCGTAGCCAAGGATCTCGTCCGCCGTGCGGTGGTCTAGAACCGGCAGTTCGCCGAACCGGCTCTGGATTCGGCGCAGATCCTCACCAAGAGACGGGGCGGAGCGCCGGCCCGCCTCGCGCTGCAGCCGTTCACGGAGCGAATTGATCACGGCGTCGGTCAACGATTCTCCCGTCTGCGCGGCAAGCGCCCGGGCAAGAGAATCAGCTTCGGGATGTTTGATGTTGAGAGCCATGCAGCCTCCAATCGAGATTGTTTGGAAGAAGTCTATGTAGTTTCTACATCCCTGTCCACACGGACCCGCGCCTGGCGGGCGGCTGCCGAAGATCGCGCCGGGCGACGGCGAGCACTGCGAGCCTGGTCGCCCGTTTCGCGCGTATTCCGCTTTCGTCATGGTGCCAGCGCCTGGCGTGGCACATCGATGCCGCCGGAGCAGTCCGCGCGGGGGACTTCGTACGGTCGTAGCGGCGAGTTCACTCGCATCCTCCACATCTCGCTCGAATCCCCCGACGTGCGTCCTCCCTGCCGCCTCGCTGTGACACGGCCCGTCCCAGCGCGCGGACAAAACGGGCGCCCCGGCGTGCTTGCGCCGGGGCGCCCGCGTGCGCCAGGTTGTTGGCGCGCAACTGGTTGGGTGCGCTAGGGCGGGGCCGGAGCGATGCTTGCCCCACCGTGCCGCGGCCGGAGAGTGCGGCCGAACCCGCGGCGCCCATGCGCGCCGGGACCGAACCCGATTTCTTTGCAACAGGGAACCAGGCCATGAAGAACGTGATCGTGGGTTTGTTCGCGCTGGCGGCGGTGGCCGGGGGCGTGGACCGCGCCTCCGCGCAGGGCACGCTGCCGCTCACCGCCGAGGTGCGGATCGACGCCGGCATCCCGGTGGGCGACCTGGCGGACTCGTACGAGGCGGGGCTGGGGTGGGGCGTGATGGGCGGTTTCGACCTGACGCCCAACTTCATGATCTACGGCGGCTACTCGCGCTTCGAGCTGAACGACAAGGACAACGTGGGCGGCAACGCCAAGGACGACGGCTTCGACCTGGGCGGCCGCGTGCGGCTGGGCACCGGCGCCGGCGTGTTGACGCCGTTCGCGCAGTTCGGCGTGCTCTTCCACGACGAGACCGGCTTCGAGGCCGGTCTGGGCGCCGACTACCCGGTGGGCAACGGCGTGGCGCTCACCCCCATGGCCCGCTTCCGCAAGGTGGGCGACGGGCAGTACTTCGGCATCGGCGTGGGGCTGAGCCTGCGGCCTTGAACTGCAGGGAACAGGGAACAGGGAACAGGGAACAGGGAACAGGGAACAGGGAACAGGGAACAGGGAACAGGGAACAGGGAACAGGGAACAGCCGGCAACGGCGCCTTCTGTAGATGAGACCGGGGCGGCTCCGCAGTGACGGAGCCGCCCCGGTTTCGTGCGCATTGAACGGATGCCGGCGCATGCCGCGGCTGGCCCCCTCCCCCCGGCCCCCTCGCCCCGCTCCGCGCGGGAGGGGAGCACTTCTTTCGATGAGTTTGGCTCTGGCTGAGGAACGGTTGTGGGGATAGTCTGATGCGTTCCGGATTCCAGGCGTCGGACGACGGCCGTGCGCCCGAGCCGCGTCTTGATCGACAGCGGGTAGTCCGCGCAGGCGGACTTCGTATGGTCGTTGCCGCGGATTCATCCGTCCGGCCCAGCGCCGAGGACGCGCAACCCTGCCTGTTCTCGCGCCGGACCCAAACGCACTGGCGCACTCGCGCACTTACGCACCTGTTCCAATCCCGGCCTCCGTGACCAACCCCGCCACCACCGCTCACGCCTCCGACCGCCTTCCCGGCTTCTCCCCGCACATCGAGTTCGGGCGCGGGGAGTGGGCGCGGCTGCGCGGCAACACGCCCATGACGCTGTCGCACGAAGACCTCGACGCGCTGCGCAGCGCCGACGAGCACGTGTCGATGGACGAGGTGATGGAGGTGTACCTCCCGCTCTCGCGCCTGCTGAACCTGTACGTGGCGGCCACGCAGCAGCTCTTTCGCGTGACCGACGTGTTCCTGGGGAGCCCGGCGGCCAAGGTGCCGTACGTGATCGCCATCGCCGGGAGCGTGGCGGGGGGGAAGAGCACCACCGCGCGCGTGCTGCAGGCGCTCCTCGCGCGCTGGCCGGACCATCCCAAGGTGGACCTGGTCACCACCGACGGCTTTCTGTATCCCAACGCGGTGCTGGAGGAACGCGGCATCATGCACCGCAAGGGCTTTCCCGAGAGCTACGACGTGCGGCGGCTGGTGCGCTTCCTGGCCGAGCTCAAGTCCGGCGCCGACGAGGTGCGCGCGCCCGTCTACTCGCACCTGGTGTACGACATCGTGCCGGGGGAGGAGATGGTGGTGCGGCGGCCCGACATCCTGATCGTGGAGGGGCTGAACGTGCTGCAGAGCGGCGTTGCCGGCGACCGCGCGCCGCGCACCTTCGTGAGCGACTTCTTCGATTTCTCCATCTACATCGACGCGCGCGAGGAAGACCTGGAGACGTGGTACCTGCAGCGCTTCCAGCGCCTTCGCGAGACCGCGTTCCGCGACCCCACCTCGTTCTTCCACCAGTACGCGGTCGGGATGAGCGAGCAGGAGGCGATGGACTTTGGCCACAAGGTATGGCAGACCATCAACGCCGTGAACCTGCGCGAGAACATCGAGCCCACCCGCGACCGCGCCACGCTGATCCTGGAGAAGGGAAAGGACCACCGCGTGGAGCACGTGTGGCTGCGGAAGATCTAACTGCGGTGCGGGGGTACGGGGGGTACGGGGGTACGGGGGTACGGGGGTACGGGGGTACGGGGGTACGGAGGTACGGAGGTACGGTTCGATTCGCCCCTGGGGATTGGCGCGCGACGCGGCGGCGGCCCCCACCCGGAAAATCGACGGCGGTACTGCTGTCGTCGATTTTCCGACCTCCCCAAAAACTGCCTGGGGGAGGTTGAACTGCAGCTTTGGGCGTGATGAAGTAGCCGCGAGTGAAGCGAGCCCAGGTCCCCTCCCCCAGATTGTTTTGGGGGAGGGGACAGGCGCCCCAAGGCGCCAGGGGCGGGGGCTCCGGCGCCGCGTGAACGATAACCCGGCAGGATGACGCCAAGCCGATGACCGACCACACATTCCTCCGCCGTCTCGGGATCGAGCATCCCATCATCGCGGCGCCGATGGGGGGCGGGCCGTCCACGCCGGAGCTGGTAGCGGCCGTCTGCAACGCGGGCGGGATGGGCTCCATCGCGGGCGCGTACCTGTCGCCCGCGCAGCTTCAGGACGAGATCCGGCGCGTGCGCGCGCTGACGGACCGGCCGTTCGCCGTGAACCTGTTCGCGGGCGGCTACCACACCGAGTTCGGCGACCCCGCGCCCATGCTGGCGCTGATGCGGCAGGTGCACCACGAGTTCGCCCTTCCCGAGCCCGCCGTGCCTCCGGTGCCGCCGGACCCGTTCCCGGCGCAACTGCAGGTGGTGCTCGATGCGCGGCCGGCCGCGTTCAGCTTCACCTTCGGCATCCCGCCGGCGGAGGCGCTGCAGCGGTTGCGTGACGCGGGGATCGTGGTGATGGGGACCGCGACCACGGTGGAGGAGGGGCGGATGCTCGCCGAGGCGGGCGTGGACGCGATCGTGGCGCAGGGCGCCGAGGCGGGCGCGCACCGCGGCTCCTTCACCGGGGATTTCGAGCGGGCGATGGTGCCCACGCTGGAGCTGACCGCCGGCATCGCGGCCGCCACGCGCCTGCCGGTGGTCGCGTCGGGCGGGTTGATGGACGGGCGCGACATCGTGGCGGCGCTGGAGGCGGGCGCGGTGGCGGTGCAGATGGGGACGGCGTTCGTTCCCTGCCCCGAATCGGGCGCGGCGGAGGTGTACAAGCAGGCCATCCTCTCGGCGACCGAGGATCGGACGGTGATCACCCGCGCCTTCTCGGGCCGGCCCGCGCGAGGCATCGAGAACAGCTTCATCCACCGCGTGGAGCCGGTCCTCGACGCCATCCTCTCGTTCCCCGCGCAGAACACGCTCACACGCCCCATGCGCGCCGCCGCCGGCAAGCGCGGCGAGGCCGGCTATCTCTCCCTGTGGGCCGGCACCGAGGCTCACCGCGCCCGCCCCCTCCCCGCCGCCGACCTGGTCCGCGCGCTGGTGGCGGAGATGCGCGCGGCCGAGCCCGTGTCTGCGGAGAACTCGTAGACCGCGGCGTTGCTGAGGCCCGCCCGAAGGATCGAGGGAGGTACTGCTATCCTCGGTTCTCCGACCTCCTTCAAAATTGCCTGGGGCAGGTTCACCCGCATCCGCGCGGGTTGAAGTCCGCGAAGGCGGACTGTGTGCCGTTGTAGCGGCGAGTTTACTCGCATATTCCCTGGATCCTCCACGATCGCCGGATGTCCGACCTACACCTCGATATCCCCGGCGCCCGCGCGCTGCTGCTGGCCGCGCAGGGGCTGGACCGGCGCCCGCGCCGCAAGGCAACCAGGCGCGACGTGCTGGCCACCATCCGGCGCATGGGCGTGCTGCAGATCGACACCATCAGCGTGGTGAACCGCAGCCCGTACTTCGTGCTGTGGTCGCGGTTGGGCGCGTACGATCCCAGGTGGCTGGAGCAGCTCCTGGCCGAAGGCGCGCTCTTCGAGTACTGGGCGCACGAGGCGTGCTTTCTCCCCATCGAAGACTACGCGCTCTTCCGCAACCGGATGCTGGACCGCAGCTGGACGCGGTGGCGCTACTCGCACGCGGTGATGGACAAGCATGCCGACACCGTGCGGCGTATCCTGGACGGCATCCGCGAGAACGGCCCGGTGCGCTCGGCCGAGCTGGGCGAGCCGAAATCCAGCAGCGGCCCCTGGTGGGGATGGAAGCCCGAGAAGCGCATCCTGGAGTCGCTCTTCACCGCCGGCGAGCTGATGATCGCCCGGCGCGAGGGCTTTCAGCGCGTGTACGACCTCCGCGAGCGCGTGCTGCCGGGGTGGGATGACACCGCGCTGCCCTCGAACGATGCCGTGCGCCGCACACTGGTGCTGAACGCCGTCCGCGCGCTGGGCGTGGCGAAGGCGAAGTGGGTGGCCGACTATTACCGGATGGCGAAGAAGGAGACACCCTCGCTCGTCCGCGCCCTGGCCGACGAAGGGGCGCTGGTCCCGGCACGCGTGGAGGGGTGGAAGGAGCCCGGCTACGTGCACCCCGACCATCTCGCGACGGCGGCGCGCGCCGCAGCCGGCGGGCTGAAACCGGCGCTCACCACGCTGCTCTCACCCTTCGACCCGATCGTCTGGGACCGTGTGCGTGGGAGCGAGCTCTTCGGCTTCGACTACCGGCTGGAGTGCTACACGCCGGCGCCAAAGCGCGTCTACGGCTACTTCACCCTCCCCATCCTGCGCCGTGGCGAGCTGATCGGCCGGGTGGACCCCAAGGCGCACCGGCGCGAGAGTGTGTTCGAGGTGAAGGCCATCTACCTGGAGCCTGGCGTGCGCGTCACCACGGGCCTTGTGGACGACGTGGCCCGCGCGCTCCGCGAGTGCGCCGCCTGGCACGGCACCCCGCGCATCACCATCCGCCGCGCGGACCCGCCCGCGCTGGCCGCGAAGCTGTCGGCCGCGCTCGAAGCAGCGTAGCCGCGCAACTCGCGCGTAGCGTCGTCCGTACGATGAACCGCCGGCCCAGCAACGGGGCGGCAGAACCGGGAGATGCCATGCAACCGTCGGTCGGCTGGATCGTGCTGCTCTTCCTGATCGTCTTCCCGGCATTCTGGGTTGCGATCTGCATGCTGCTGGGGGAGCTGAGCGGCTGGCGGGCGCTGGCGCGCGAGTACCGTGGCCGGCTGGCGTCGCCGGCGGGGAGCGTGGGGATGAGCTCGGGCAGGATGGGGCTGACCGGCTACCGCAACTGCCTGAACGTGTCGGTGGGCGCGCAGGGGCTCGGCCTGTCGGTGTTCCCGCTCCTGGCCGTGGGCTCGCCGCCGCTGGTGATCCCCTGGCCAGCGGTGGAGCTGGTCAGGCGTGACCGTCTCTTCGGAGTGTTCGACCGGCTGCACCTGCGGCTGGGCGGCGCCGTCACCCTGGTCCTCTACGGCTCCGCGGCCCGCCTGGTGGAAAGCTGGAACACCCGCGCCGCTCTCGCCGAAACGCCCGCGGCCCTCGCCAGAGCCGAGGTGGAGCGCTCCTGACCCGCACGTCACCCGCCGGCATGCGCGGGTTGCCCGCCCCTTCGCCCGGCGCCAGCTTTCACGTGCCGCGCGCGATTCAAAACGCACTCACGCACTAGCGCACTCACGCACCTGTTTGCGGTTTCGTACCCCCGCACCCCGTACCTCCGCGCCGACCCATGCTGACCTCCAACGAGCGCAAGGACTACATCCTCCGCATGATCGCCGAGCTGCGCCGGATCGTGGAGGCGCTGCTGGGGAAAGTGCGCGACAAGGAGAGCTCGGCCGAGCTGCTGGCGCAGGCGCGCGAGGGGATCGGCAAGCTGCTGGGGCCCATGGGCGGCGTGGCGCAGCGGATGGATTCGGTCACCGCCGGGCAGATGGTGAACGATCCCGACGTGCTGGCCGCCTGGGCCGAGGTGACCGCCGCCGAGGCCGAGATGCACCGCGCGGCGAACGACGAGGCCGCCGCGTACGCCGCCGCCCGCCGCGCGCTGGAGCTGGCGCTGGAGGCGCATCTGCGCAGCGTTCACGACATCCCCGAGCTGCTGGCGCTGATCGGACGCCTCCGCACGCGGATGGACACGTCCGCGCTCCTCCCGCGGCATGCGGACGCCCTGGCCCAGGTGCCGGCCGCGGGTGGGTGAAGGGACAAACTGTGTGTCCCGTGTCGTACGGCTGGCGCGTTGAAGAGGTGGAGACCTGACGCTCACCTCTTTACAGGAGTGCTGGATGAAGATTGCGAAGTTCGCCAGTGTGCTGGCCGCCGCGGTGCTGTCCGCGTGCGACGGAACGACGCTCCCCGCCGACACGCGGCTGGTGGGACGGTGGCAGAGCACGGAAGCCGCGATCGTGGTGGGCTTCCCCGAGGGCGCCCGCACGGTCAGCGGCGTGGCCGAGGTGCGCTTCGGCGCGGACGGGGAGTTCCATCGTGACGTGCGCCTGTTCGACCCCGCGCGAACCGACGCGGTGATCGACGTGGTGGAGGAGGGCACCTTCACCGCCCGCGACGGGGAGCTCACCGCCCACGTGAAGCAAAGCTATTACCGCGGAGACGGGGCGCCCGCCACCAACGTCGTCCTGCAGCCCACCGACCGGAACGACAAGTACACCTACAGCATCGAGGGCGGCGGGATGACGCTGGTGCCGGTATGCCCGCCCAACGCGCTGTGCATCGAGCCGCGCTTCCTCCATTACTCGCTCCGGATCGACCCCTGAGGGGAGAAGTGCGCGAGTGGTGACGAGCACGGAGTGACGGCCGCGGGGGTGATGCGTTATTCTTGGCGCATCACCCCCGCACCCGTGTTTGCCCATGCCGGGCGCTTGTACCCTACCCTGCCGGCCCCTACACTGATGCGCATGCCCGTGCGCGCCTCGTCACGCGCACGTACAGCCCTTGCGTCGGGAGTGCCTCGATGTACATCGACAGAATATCCCTGAAGGATTTTCGCACTTTCAAGAGCGCCGAGATCGACTTTGTTCACGCCGACCGGCAGTTTTCAGAAGCTCAGAACGGCAGCGGCCCCGAACGCAGCAATCTGCCGCGGCCGATGATTCCCAACGTGAACCTGCTTCTGGGCAACAATGGCTCGGGGAAGACTACGTTGTTGAAAGCCATTGCCATCGCGGCGCTCGGCCCCGCGGTGCAGGATGCCAATCTCCCGGTATACCGGCTGATGCGCCGGGAGCCGCGGGCAAAGCCCAGCGCGTCTACCGAGACCGTGATCGACGCCGAGTTCACCATGCACGCGCAGGACGCTGATCACGATCTCGCGCTCGGATCCACACTCACCTCCCGCGCCACCATCACCCGCCTGGGTGACCTGGAGCGGCTGCGTTGGAAAGGTGCCGACGAGTCACCCTGGCGGCCCATCTACAGTGCCGACAGCGACGCGTTCTTCTTCGTGGGCTATGGTGCCACGCGGCGCACCGAACGGACGGACGTGGTGGACCCCGCCGCGCGGCAGGCGTCGTCGTTCATCCGCGCGCAACGGATACGCAGCCTGTTCGAGGAGGCGTATTCTCTGGTCCCTCTCACTGCCTGGCTGCCCCACGTCCAGAGCGCGAACCCCGGCCGTTTCATACAGATCAAGGCGCTGATCACACGGTTGCTGGAAGGCACCCGTTACGAGTTCACCGGTGAGATGGAGGACGGAGAATACCTGTTCGAAAGCCGTGGCCTCAGTGTGCCTTTCCCTGCGCTCTCGGACGGCTACCGTGCCTACCTGGGGTGGATCGGCGATCTGCTGTACCATGTCGAGCGCACCTGTCCGTCAGGAAAGAAGCTGGTGGAGAACCGCGGGATCGTGATGGTGGACGAGATCGACCTGCACCTCCACCCCCGGTGGCAGATGTCGGTGCTACCCACCCTGGCGAAGGCGTTGCCGAACATCCAGTTCATCGTGACCTCGCACAGCCCCCTGCTGGTGGGGTCGCTGGAATGGATGAACCTGATCGTCATGAAGCCCGGGCCGAAGCTCAGCACGATTGCCGAGCGGGTACGCTGGGCCGTGCACGGGCTCGACGCCGACCAGGTTCTGCTATCGGACTTCTTTGGGCTCGAGTCCACACGCGCGCCCGGGAAGAAGCGGGCACTGAAGGAACTGACGCTGCAGGCGCGCAGCGGTGACGTGGAGGCCGCCAAGCAGCTGCTCGACGAGATGAGCCGGGGGGCGGAGGCCGCGTGATCGGGTACCGGATCTCTCTGGCGGAGCTGCAGGCCCGGGTGGAAGCGTACAAGCCCGGGTGGCTCGCCCGCGGCGCGGCGCTGACCGCCGCCATCGTGGGCCGGGGCCGCTACATGAATGAGAAAAAGCCGATCTGGAGCGAGATCAAGCCCGTCTACATGCAGCTCCAGGGCGAGTCGAAGTGCGCCTATTGCGAGCGCCAGCTCGAATCGGTGGAGTTGGGAAAGGGCGAGCAGGCGGTGGACCACTTCCGCCCGAAGAAGCGCGTGATGCGCTGGCGCGTGGCCGCCGCGCTGAAGGACGAAGGGGTAACGGTGGCGCCGCCCCCACCGCGGTCGCGAGGGTATCACAAGCTAGCGTATCACCTCTTCAACTACGCGGCCGCGTGCGCGCCCTGCAACTCGATTCTCAAGAAGGACTATTTTCCCGTAGCCAACGGATATGACCAGTCGGGCGACGACCCGGTCCTGCTGGCGGCGGAGGAGCCGTACCTCATCTATCCGCTCGGTGATTTCGACGCCGACCCCGAGGCCCTGATCGAGTTCTACGGAGTGTCGCCCAAGCCGGTTGCCGCCGCGGGGCACGACCGGCACCGCGCGCTGGTCACCATCGCGTTTTTCCAGCTCGACGCGGTGGAGAAGCGAAAGAACCTCTTTCGCGATCGCGCCATGATGCTGGTCGCGCTGCACGCGGTGCTGCAGGCTGCCAACGGGACGGGAACCGCCGAAGAGCGACGCGAGGCGCAGGGCGTGGTGGAGGCGGCCACCGCGCCGAACGCGGCGCACACGAACTGTGCCCGCAGCTTCAAGCGCCTCTATGAGCGGAACCCCGGCGACGCTGCCACCCTCGCGCGTCTGGTCTACCGTTTCCTGTGTTCCATCTCGTGAAGGACTCTCGCATGACGCCGTCGGCTGGCGCGGGGCGGATCGCGTCCATGTATCTGACCGCCGCCCTGCTCTCGCTCGCGATGGCTTCCACGTCCGCCGCCGCCCAGCGCCGATCATCCAGCGCACCGCTCCAGGCCGTCGTCTCGCTCACGGCGGACTGGGATTCGACCGATGCGGTGCTGCAGAGGTACGAGCGGACGAACGCGCGGAGCCCGTGGCGGGCCGTCGGCGGCCCCATCCGGGCGGCGGTGGGGCGCACGGGGCTGGCGTGGGGGCGGGGGATGCCCGTGCAGCACGGGGCGGGGCCGGAGAAGCGCGAGGGCGATGGAAAGGCGCCGGCCGGCATCTTTCGCCTGGGCCCCGCCTTCGGCTACGCGCCGGCCGACTCGGTGCCGTGGATCCGGCTGCCGTATGTGGAGAGCCGCGAGAGCGTGAAGTGCGTGGACGATGCGCGCTCGGCCGTCTACAACCGCCTGGTGGACCAGGACACCATTGCCCGGCCCGACTGGAACAGCCACGAAGAGATGCGGCTCTCCACCGACGTGTACCGCCTTGGCATCTGGGTGTCGCACAACGATGCACCGCCGCTGCCGGGCGGCGGGTCGTGCATCTTCATCCACATCTGGCGCGGCCCCGGCGTGCCCACCGTCGGCTGCACGGCGATGGACGCGGCCGATATCGAAGCGCTGCTGCGCTGGTTGGACCCGCGCGCCCGCCCCGTCCTGGTCCAGTCCACCCGCGCCGCGTACGAGCCGCTGCGGGCCTCGCTCCGTCTTCCGCGGGCCGATTGACGTTCGGCGTGGCGCTTGCCCCCGGCACACGCGTCCGACTGTCCTGACGCCAGGGAGTGAGAGGGGAGAGCCATGGCCGCGTTCTTCATGAGCCGGTTCGAAGAGATCACGCTCGCGATCCTGCGCGCGGTTGCCGGGCTGATGCTGATGCAGCACGGCGCGCAGAAGATCCTGGGGCTGCTGGGCGGCGAGGTGGCGCCCACGTTCTCGCGCGGATGGTTCGCGGGGATCCTGGAGCTGGCGCTGGGCGCGATGGTGGCGCTGGGGCTGGCCACGCGCGTGGCGGCGTTCATCCTGTCGGGCGAGATGGCGTTCGCATACTTCCTGGTGCACGCGCCCAACGGGTTCTGGCCGGTGGTCAACCGGGGCGAGTTGGCCGCGCTCTACTGCTTCGTCTTTCTCTACCTTTCCGCGCGCGGCAGCGGGCGCTACAGCCTCGACGCCGTCCTGGCCCGCCGCCGTGGTACCCCGCCCGAGCGCCGCGCGGCGAGCTGACCCGCGCCGCTTCCGCCGCGTTTTCGCCGCGCCAGGCTCCGCCACCCGGACGAATGCCGGCCGCGGCTTTGTCTCGACGGGCGAGATGGCGTTGATTGGGACCCAGAGCACCAGAGGACCAGAGAACCAGAGGGTTCGCGGCTGACCCTCTGGTTGCCCCTGGCCGGTGAAGCCTCGCGTGGTTTGCGAGGCTTTTCGTCGTTGTTGCTGCGGCTTCAGCCGCCGGTCACCGGGGCCGGCCTACCGGTCAGCAGGTCAGGCTGCCAGACTTCTCCTCCCAACGATTGATCATCCGCCCGCCGCGCCGCACATTGGCGGGGTGGTGAGCTGTTGATCCAGTCGAGCGAGAAAGGGGAGCGGTGAGCGAAGACCAGGCGCCGGAGCGCGACAACACCTTCAACCGCGAGCGGCTGCGCACGGTGGCGCACGCGGCGGGGCTGCCGGCGGCGCATCGCCACATTTTCCTGTGCTGCGACCAGAGCAAGCCCAAGTGCTGCGACCTGCCGCGCGGGCTGGAGGCGTGGGATTTCCTGAAGCGGCGGCTGAAGGAGCTGGGGCTGTCGGAGCGGGGCGGGGTGGCGCGCACCAAGGCCAACTGCCTGCGCGTGTGCGAGGGCGGGCCGATCGCCGTGGTGTACCCCGACGGCGCGTGGTACGGGCGCTGCGACCCGCCCGTGCTGGAGCGCATCATCCACGAGCACCTGATCGGCGGCCGCGTGGTGGATGAATACCTGATCGAGCGGCGGCCACTTCAGCCCGGCGAAGCGGCCGGCGGAAACGACTAGGCCGATGCGCGAAAGTTCTGTCGACGTCCCAAAGTGCTGAGTGCTGAGTGCTGAGTGCTGAGTGCTGAGTGCTGAGTGCTGAGTGCTGAGTTTCCGGGGCATGATCCCGTTGCAGTTCAGCACTTAGCACTTAGCACTCAGCACTCCTTAGCACTATCAATTAGATGGCGGATCGCGGCGAACGATCATCTCCCGAGGCAAGCTTGTCCGAACAGCCCACCCTGCGCACCGAGCGCCTGATCCTGCGCCCCTTCACCGCCGACGACGCCGACGAGGTGCACGCGATCGTGGGTGACCGCGAGATCGCGTACAACACCGCCCACATCCCGCATCCCTACCCCGAGGGGATGGCCGCCGAGTGGATCGAGCGCGTCAGCGCGCGCTGGCACACGGGCGAGAGCGCCGTGTTCGCCGCCACGCACCAGGACGACGGCCGCATCGTGGGCGCCGTGGGGCTCGAGATCGAGCCGCCGCACCGGCGCGCCGAGCTGGGCTACTGGGTGGCGCGGCCGTTCTGGAACGGGGGATACGCCACCGAGAGTGCCCGCGCCGTGGTGCAGTTCGGCCTGCGCGGGCTGGGGCTGAACCGCGTGCAGGCGCACCACTACTGTCGCAACGCCGCGTCAGGGCGGGTGATGCAGAAGATCGGGATGACCTTCGAGGGCCGCCTGCGCAAGCACATCCTCAAGTGGGGCGTGTTCGAGGATATCGATATCTACGGGATCCTGGCGGACGATTTGTAACGGCGAACAGGTGCGTGAGTGCGCCAGTGCGTGAGTGCGTCAAAAGCCGAACGCACTGGCGCACTCGCGCACTTACGCACCTGTTTTCCGCCCTATCCCGCCACGGGCTCTTCCCCGATGCGAAAGCGATGGCGCACCTCGCTCCATCCGTCCGTCGCCGGGAGCGTGGTGGTTCGCTCCGTGAACGAGACCTCGCCGTCATGGCCCACCAGGAGCACGGTGGAGCAGCGGGTGCCGTACTCCGGGGTGGCGATGAAGGCGCTGGAGAGCGCCCGCTCGCGCTCGTCGCCCACGCCGGTGCGCGGGAGCTCGGCATCGGGCGCGGGGTCGCGGCGGGCGAGCGAGGTGAACAGGCGCGCCTCCAGCTCGTCGTCCGGCTCTTCCATCGCCCGCCGCAAGTCGTCCTTTCCCAGCACCACCTTGGGCCACGGCGTGTCGAGCAGCGCGTTGCTCAGGCCGTACACGCCGGGCGGCAGCGTGCGCGCGCCGGGGCTGCGGTTGCTGAACCAGGCCAGCGTGGTGCCATCCCACAGCAGCAGGTTGAAGCCGTTGAAGGCGGGGGATATGGGCATCAGCCCCGCCACGTAGCCCATGCTGGGCGCGCGGCTGACCAGGAAGTTGCCCACCAGGTGGCCGCGGCTGGGGGCGTCCACCCGGTACATCTCCGGCTCGCGCACGTTGGTGACGGCGGCGAAGCGCCCATCGCGCGTGATGCCCAGCCAGGTGCCGCCCTCGCGCAGGTCGCGCCCGGCCAGCACGCGTGGATGGTCGGCCCACCAACCCGCGGCGGCCGTGGGGCGGGCGTAGAACTCGTCGCGGTTGGCGGCCACGATCAGCCGGTGACGAGGGTGTTTTTCCCAGGCGAACAGGACCAGGCACATGGGGTGGTGCGGGGCGCGTGGACGGGTGTAGCTTCCCCGCGGAATCTAGCGCGTGGCGGTGCACTCCACACCACCCCGCGCCCGCCTCGCCACCGCAGCGTTCAATCGATGCCGCAGTCCATCGCCCGCACCGCATCCCGCGCCCTGTGCCTGTTCCTGGCCGCCGCGGCCGCCGCCTGCGGGGGCGAGGAGCCGCGCGGCGGCTCGCGCCGGCCGCACACCTCGGTGGTGGCGGCGGGCGACATCGCCGGATGCTGGTGGCGCAGCGACGAGGCCACGGCGCGGCTGCTGGACAACATCGGCGGCGTGGTGATGCCGCTGGGCGACAACGTGTATTCCGACGGCAGCGCCGGGCAGTTCGCCGACTGCTACGGCCCCACCTGGGGGCGCCACAAGAGCCGCACGCGCCCCGCCATCGGCAACCACGACTACCGCACCGAGCACGGAGCGCCGTACTACGACTATTTCGGCGCCGCGGCGGGCCCGCGCGGCAAGGGGTGGTACAGCTTCGACGTGGACGGCTGGCACGTGGTGGTGCTGAACAGCGAGGGGTACACCGAGGAAGGGGCGGAGCAGATCCAGTGGCTGCGCGACGACCTGCGCCGGCACCCCGCGCGGTGCACGCTGGCCGCCATCCACCGCCCGCGCTTCAGCAGCGGCAAGCATGGCGATTCGGAGCGGGTGAAGCCGCTGTTCGCCGCGCTGTACGAGGGCGGGGTGGACGTGCTGCTGAGCGGGCACGACCACATCTACGAGCGCTTTGCCCCGCAGGACCCCAGCGGCCACGTGGACACCCAGCGCGGCGTCCGCCAGTTCGTGGTGGGCACCGGCGGCGCGCCGTTCTATGACTTCCAGCCCCGCATCAACCCCAACAGCGAGGTGCACCAGAACCAGGTGCACGGCGTGCTGCGCCTGACTTTCCGCCCCGACGGGTACGACTGGGAGTTCGTGGGCGTGGGCGAGGGGTTCAGCGACAAGGGGACGGACCGGTGCCATTGAGGGAGGCGGCACGGTGAGGCGGCGATCGATTGTCTCCACTGCCTCAACCTCGCACCGCGCGGCGACCGTCCGGGTGGGGGCCTCCCCCGCGGCGGGCGCTACAGGCTCGCCAGGCGATTGTCTCCACTGCATCAACGTCGCACCGCGCGGCGACCGTCCGGGTGGGGGCCTCCCCCGCGGCGGGCGCTACAGGCTCGCCAGGCGGTGGATGTCGGCGCCCTGGATCACCGGGCGCGGGTTGCCGTGGCGCACGGCGGCGATCATCGCCTTGCCGATCTCCTCGCCCGTGGCCACGCCGTTGGGGGTGATGCGCTTGAGGATGGGGTAGAGCGGCTTCACGAGCGGGTAGAGCACGTTGTACAGCCGCGTGGCCGAGCGGATGCCGTGCTGCGGAAGCACGAACGCCGGGCGGATCACGTACGCCGAGGCGAACCCCAGCCCCAGCACCGCGTTCTCGGCGCGCCCCTTCACCCGCGCCCACATCACGCGCCCCTTCTCAGTGCTGTCCGCGCCCACGCCCGATACGAAGACGAACGCCATCGCGGGGTTCGCGGCGGCCAGCGGCCGGGCCACGTCCATCGTCAGCTCATACGTGACGCGCGTGTACGCCTCTTCGCTCATCCCCGCCGACGACACGCCCAGGCACCAGAAGCATGCGTCGATCTCCGCCGGGGTGATGCCGGAGAGGTCGGTCACCTCCGGCTGAATCACCTCGCGCAGTTTCGCGTCGCTCACACCCGTCGCGCGGCGGGCGACGGTCGTCACGGAGCGGATGCCAGGGTCGCGCAGGCACTCGCGGAGGACGGATTGGCCGATCATCCCCGTGGCGCCGTAGAGAAGCACGTTCATGGGCGGATTCGTGTGAGAGGCGAAGAGCGGGGCCCGTGCACGCGCACGAGCCCCGCTGATCATACGTCTCGGC
This sequence comes from Longimicrobium sp., assembly GCA_035691085.1. Lineage (GTDB taxonomy): Bacteria > Gemmatimonadota > Gemmatimonadetes > Longimicrobiales > Longimicrobiaceae > Longimicrobium. The sequence goes on along the minus strand of DASSJS010000345.1, from coordinate 2,529 downwards.
TGTGGCGAGGAGCGAGGCGCCCGCTCAGTCGTCGTCGTCGTCGTCCATGTCGGAGACGAAGCCGCTCTCTTCCTCGATCATGTCGGTGAGCTGGGTGCCCCAGGCGCTCTCCAGCAGGCGGCGCACGCGCGGGAAGCGCGTCATCACCTCGGCCATCTCGGGGCTCACGAACAGCTCCAGCACCTCGTCGCGCCGGCCCTTCCCCTCATCCTCGAGGAACTCCTTCAGCTCCTCGATCAGGTCGCGCAGATCGCTCAGCAGCTCACTGGGAAAGTGCCCCTCATCCAGCGCCACAGCCGATTCCACCCAGTCGTGCACTTGTGAGACGAGTATGTCGAAGCGCTCGTCTTCCCGTGAGTCCGCCATCGTGTCTCCTGAATATGTCTGGTTCCGCAGCGCCCGGCGGGGGCGCGTGAATGCATCTGTTCCGGCGCCGATGCTGGCGCGGGGACACAGCGTAAAGGATGCGCGAGGGATGGTCAAGTGTCACGAAGCGGCAAAACCACGATAAGCTCCCATTTCAGCATTTCCTTCCGGATGAATTCCGACGCGCGCCCACCTCCCTCCAGATTGTTTCGAACCAGATCGGTGGCGGGCGTAATTTTCCTGATGGGGTGAACACGGAGGGCACGGAGGGCCACGGAGAACACGGAGAACAGCGATGAAGTACTCCGTGTCCTCCGTGGTTCTCCGTGCCCTCCGTGTTCAAGAATGGGGAAGGTCGGAACGTCGCGGTGTTACCGTTGCGCGCTGATGTTGAAACACGCACACTGCCCCAGCACCCTCCCCGGCGCCGATGGAACCGGATTTCTCCTGCTGCTGACCCGCATCCCCATCCGAGCGAATGAACGGCAACGACGCGGACGTGATCATCGTGGGCGCGGGGCTGGCCGGGCTGGTGGCCGCCGCCGAACTGGTGGACGCGGGGAAGAAGGTGCTGCTGCTGGACCAGGAGCCCGAGCAGAACCTGGGCGGGCAGGCGTTCTGGAGCTTCGGCGGCCTGTTCCTGGTGGATAGCCCCGAGCAGCGGCGGATGAAGATCCGCGATAGCCGCGACCTTGCGCTGCAGGACTGGCTGGGGAGCGCCGGCTTCGACCGCGCCGAAGACCGCTGGCCGCGCGCCTGGGCCGAGGCGTACGTCGATTTCGCCGCGGGGGAGAAGCGCAGCTGGCTGCACGCGCGCGGGCTGCGCTGGTTCCCCGTGGTGGGCTGGGCCGAACGCGGCGGGTACACGGCCAACGCGCACGGCAACTCGGTCCCCCGCTTCCACGTGACCTGGGGCACCGGCCCGGCTGTGGCCGACGCGTTCATCCACCGCGTGCGCGAGGGCGAGCGACGCGGCCTGGTCTCCTTCCGCTTCCGCCACCGCGTCACGGCGTTGACGGTGACGAACGGCACGGTGGATGGCGTGGCCGGCGAGGTGCTGGAGCCCAGCAGCGTCGATCGCGGGGTGGCGAGCTCGCGCACGGTGGTGGGCGACTTCACGCTTCGGGCGCAGGCGGTGATCGTGACCAGCGGCGGGATCGGCGGCAACCACGAGCTGGTGCGCCGCAACTGGCCCCGGCGGATGGGCGAGCCCCCGAAGCACATGCTTTCCGGCGTCCCCGCCCACGTGGACGGGCTGATGCTGGGGATCGCGCAGGCGGCGGGGGGCAACCTCATCAACCCCGACCGGATGTGGCATTACACGGAGGGGATCCAGAACTGGGCGCCGATCTGGAGCCGCCACGGGATCCGCATCCTCCCCGGCCCGTCGTCGCTCTGGCTGGACGCGACGGGGAAGCGGCTGCCGGTGCCGCTCTTCCCCGGCTTCGACACGCTGGGCACGCTCGAGCACATCCTGCGCACGGGGCACGAGCACACCTGGTTCATCCTCACGCAGCGCATCATCGAAAAGGAGTTCGCGCTCAGCGGCAGCGAGCAGAACCCCGACCTGACGGGGAAGAACATCCGCATGGTGCTGGGCCGCGCCCTTCCCGGCGCCCCCGCCCCGGTGGAGGCGTTCAAGCAGAAGGGTGCCGACTTCGTCGTGGAGCGCACCCTGCCGGAGCTGATCCGGAAGATGAACGCGCTCACCCCACAGCCGCTGCTGGACCCGGCCCAGGTGGAGCGCGAGGTGCTCGCCCGCGACCGCGAGATGGACAACCTCTTCACCAAGGACGCGCAGATCACCGCCCTCCGCGGCGCCCGCAACTACCTGGGCGACAAGCTGATCCGCGTCGCCAAGCCGCACCGGCTGCTCGATCCCAAGGCCGGCCCGCTGATCGCCGTGCGCCTGCACATCCTGACCCGCAAGACGCTGGGCGGGCTGGAGACGGACCTCTCCGCGCGCGTGCTGCGGGCGGACGGCGAGCCGCTCCCCGGGCTGTACGCCGCGGGCGAGGCGGCGGGCTTCGGCGGCGGGGGGATGCACGGCTACCGCGCGCTGGAAGGGACCTTCCTGGGGGGATGCATCTTCTCCGGGCGCGCGGCGGGGCGGGCGTCGGCGGGGGCGGTGTAGGGCGCTTCCCTCATCTGCCGCGCCAGATT
>DASSJS010000344.1:0-13542 GCA_035691085.1 Longimicrobium sp. | reverse complement strand
TGCCGGGGGTGGTCTCGGTGAACGCGCTTCCGCTCAGGGTCAGCGAGTCGGTCACGCTCACGCAGCTGCCATCGATCTTGAAGAACACGGTCCACAGGTACGGCTCCGCGTTCCCCCAGCCGTCGCCCTCGTCGAAGCAATGGATGCTGTCGAGGGAAATCTTCACCTTCAGTACGTCACGAGCCATGGTGCTGTCTCCTGGATGATGTGCCCCGCCATGGCCGGGGAGGCCGCGGGAACGGAAGGATTCAGGGACCGGCCCGGCCCGGCGTGGGTGCCGGCGCGCGGCGGTCCGCGAGGGGCGGTGAATCCGGATGCCCGGACCGCGCCGCGCCGCCGCCATGGGCACGAGCCGCGCCCGACGTGGCCCGATGCGGATGATCTTCTGCAAGTCATTGTCGCGGAAGCACATTCAGATGTTCTTGCAAACTGATACACGGTAGCAGATCTGTCGAAGTGAGGAAGATCTGCCACAGAGCCTGAGACGAAAACGCCCCACGCGAAGGGCGTGGGGCGCAAGAATTCAGCTTTCCGTAAGGCGGACCGGTGGAGATACCGCCCGCGCCGCGGCGTCAGAGCACGCGTCTCCCCGCCGCGTCGAACGCCTGCAGCACCGCCAATGCAGGCGGGCTCCCTGCATAGTTCTCGCGGAAGAGCGACCACACCATCAGGTCGCGCGGGGCGCCGGTCTCGGTGGTGCTGCGGCCGCGCAGCGTGGCCTCGTGCACGAACCCCAGCCGCCGCGGCACGGCCGCGCTGGGGAGGTTGCCGGGGTCGCAGCGGATCTCCACCCGCCGCACGCCGGCCAGCTCGAACGCCACGCGGGTGAGGGCGGCGGCGGTTTCGGTGGCGTACCCCTTCCCCGTCTCGGCCGCGTGGATCCAGTACCCGATGTCCAACGCGCCGGGCCCCACGCGCGGGTGCAGCCCCGTGCCGCCGATCAGCCGCTCCCCATCGGCGGCGAAGATGCCGTACACGTAGTCCTGGTCCAGGTCGAAGCGGCCGCGAAAGCCGCGCAGCCGCTGCACCTTGGCCTCCAGCCCCTCGGGCTCGGCGTGCGCCCACGGCAGCCACGGCTTGAGATGCTCCAGGCTGTCGCTGATCGCCGTCTGCAGCGCCTCCGCGTCGGACGGCTCATAGCAGCGGATCACCGTGCGCGGCGTGACGATGCGGTAGGGCGGCGTGTTCACGATGTCGGAATCGCGGCAGGAAGACGTTGGGAATAAATCGGGCGGCGCCGCGGAACGTAGCGGCCGTCCACCACGCCGGGCAGGCCGTCCGACGCCTTCCACCTCTCACCGAGTGCGGCCGGCCTCCTCATCCCTCCGCCGTCTCGACGTCCTTGTGCCGAGATGTCTTCGATCAGGGATTGATCACCCGAAACACCGTCGCGTCCGCGTTCGTACACGGCTGGGGCTCGGTTCAACGCCAAGCGAAGGGGGAGATGATGAGACGCCAGGAACTGTCGGCCGGCCGCGTGGTTCTGATCTACCTCGCGGGCGTGGTGGCGGGAGTGCAGGGCGGCCTTTACCTGTTCGACGTATATGACGACCGCGTCGCCGACTGGCGGTCGGGACTCATCGCCCTCGCCTTCGTGGCGGCCGGAGTTGCGTTCATCGCTCTCACGTTCCGGCGCCGCGCCGCGGTCCGCTCCGGCGTCTCCTGATCCTCCACGTTCCCTCACTTCCCCACGAAAGAAGCCGCGGAGCCGCCAGGTCGCGCGCGCCTCCGCGGCTCCACGCAGGCCTTTTTCGTTCACCTACTTCTTCGTGACGATCCGCATCCCGTTCGGCGCGAAGCCGGGCTTCGGCGGCTCGGGCGCCTTCACCTCGGGCTTGCGCGCGGGCTCGTTGCGGCGTCCGTCGGCCGGCTTCGCCTGGGGAGCATTCCCCTGCCCCGCCGGCTTCTGTCCTCCGGGCTTCCCCTGTCCCGCCGGACGTGCATCCCCCGCGGCCGGGTCCTTCATCGACAGGGCGATGCGCTGGCGGGGGACGTCCACGGAAAGGACGCGCACGGTCACGCGGTCGCCGGGCTTCACCACCTCGTTGGGGTCCTTCACGAAGCGGTTGGAGAGGTGCGAGACGTGGACGAGGCCGTCCTGGTGCACGCCCACGTCCACGAACGCGCCGAACGCCACCACGTTGGTCACGGTGCCCTGCAGCACCATCCCCTCCTTCAGGTCCTCCACCTTCTGCACGTCGTCGCGGAACTGCGGCGCCTCGAAGGCCTCGCGCGGGTCGCGCCCCGGCTTGCGCAACTCGGACAGGATGTCCTGCAGCGTCGGCAGGCCCACCTCATCCCCCACGTACCTCTTCGGCTCGATGCGCGAGACCGCCGTCTCGTTGCCGACCAGCGACTTCAGGTCGACACCGACGTCCTGGGCGATGCGCTCCACCAGCGTGTAGCGCTCGGGGTGCACGGCGCTGGCGTCCAGCGGATGCTCGCCGCCGCGAACGCGCAGGAAGCCGGCGGACTGCTCGAACGCCTTGGGCCCCAGCCCGCTCACCTTCAGCACCGCCTTCCGCGACTTGAAGGGGCCGTTGCTGTCGCGGTACTGCACGATGCGCTGCGCCACCGTGGGCCCGATCCCGGCCACGTACCCCAGCAGCGCGGGCGAGGCGGTGTTCAGCTCCACGCCCACGCGGTTCACGCAGCTCTCCACCGTCTCGTCCAGCCGCCGCTTGAGCCGCGTCTGGCTGACGTCGTGCTGGTACTGCCCCACGCCGATCGACTTGGGGTCGATCTTCACCAGCTCGGCCAGCGGGTCCTGCAGCCGCCGCGCGATGGAGACCGCCGAGCGCATGGTCAGGTCCAGCTCGGGGAACTCCTCGCGCGCCAGGTCGCTCGCCGAATAGACCGACGCGCCCGCCTCGTTGACGGAGACGACGACGGGGCGGCGATCCGCCGGCAGCTCGCGGATGGCGTCCTTCACCAGCTTGTCGGTCTCGCGGCTGGCGGTGCCGTTTCCCACCGCGACGAGCTCGATGCGGTGCTCCTCGATGATCTTCAGCAGATCCCGCTTCGCCCGGTCTTCCTGGTGCAGGTAGACGTGTCCGGTGGCCAGCAGCGCGCCGGTGTTGTTCACCACCGCCAGCTTGCACCCGGTGCGGTAGCCCGGGTCCACGCCCAGCACCGAGCGCTCGCCTGCCGGCGGGGCCAGCAGCAGCGCCTCCATGTTCTTGCCGAAGATGGCGATCGCCTCCTCGTCCGCCCGCGTCTTCAGCTCCATGCGCACCTCCACCTCGACCGAGGTGGAGATCAGGCGGCGGTACGCGTCCTCCACGGCCAGCCCCATCTGCTCCGGCGCGCGCTTCCCGCTGGTGTGCTTGCGGCGCAGCGTGGCCACGATCTCGTCATCGGGCGCCACGATGCGGGCGGTGAGGAACTCCTCGGCCTCGCCGCGGCGGATGGCCAGCACGCGGTGGCTGGGGAGATGCTTCACGGGGCCGCTGAAGTCGTAGTAATCCTGGAACTTGCTGACCTCGTTCTCCTTACCGCGCGCGGCCTTGCTCTCCAGCACGCCCTTCTCCCACACCTGCTCGCGCACGTACGCCCGCGTGGCCGCGTCGTCGCTGATACGCTCGGCCACGATGTCGCGCGCCCCCGCCAGCGCGTCGTCAACGGACGCGACGCCCTTCTCCGCGTCCACGAACCCCGCCGCGGCGTCCGCCAGCTCCGCGTCGCTCGTCTCGCCCGCCCACAGCAGCTCGGCCAGGGGGAGCAGCCCCTTCTCGGTGGCGATGGTGGCGCGGGTGCGGCGCTTGGGCTTGTAGGGGAGGTACAGGTCCTCCAGCCCCTGCTTGGTGTCGGCGCGCTCGATGGCGGCCTTCAGCTCGGGGGTGAGCTTCCCCTGCTCGTCGATGGACTTGAGGATCGCGGCGCGGCGGTCGTCCAGCTCGGCCAGGTACTCGTGCCGGTCGCGCACGTCGCGGATCTGCACCTCGTCCAGCTCGCCGGTGGCCTCCTTCCGGTAGCGGGCGATGAACGGGATGGTGTTTCCCTCGAGCAGCAGCTCGATGGCGGCGCGGACCTGCGGGAGCCGCAAGCCCAGCTCGGCGGCGATCTTCTCGGCGTACATGGACGGCAAGTGCGAAAGTGCGAGAGTCCGAAAGTGCGGAACTGCGTCGGGAAGAGCGGTGATCGTTCCGCGGAGGCGTCAATCTACAGCGGAAGCGAATGCGATTGCAGGGTTGACACAGAGCCCGAGCCGCGCTCGCCGCGGATGCCTGCGCGAAACCCGGATGAATCGCGCAGATGCCCGTGCGGGAGTCCGCGAAGGCGGACTTTGGGCCGTTGTAGCCGCGGATTCATCCGCCTGATACCGAATGCGGAGAGCCGTTGTGCATTCCGCGCCCAACGAAGTCATTGTCATCCTGAGGAGCCGCCGCGCCTGCGCCGGGTCCGCACTGAATTCTGGCGGCGACGAAGGATCTATCGCCCGCGCTCGGAACCGATCTTCCGAAGCGCACCGGGCCACGGATCTACCGTCAAACAGACGATGGCGCGGACGCGGTTATAGATCCTTCGGTCGCCGCCAGACATGGGTGCGGACGCGGTGCTGTTGCAGCGGCGACGCTCAGGATGACGGGGGGTTGAGCTCATCCAGAATGCACAACCAGCCGCCCGATCTGGTATGAGACCCCCGACCGCCGCGACAAAATCGGGCGAGCCGCCATCCCTCGGCGCCTCGCCCGCTCTCGTCCAATCGTGGATCGACCGCCCAATCAGCTCGCCTCCACCGCCCCCGCCCGCGCATCCCTCGACGCGATGCGGCCGCCGATCGCCGCCGCCACGATCTGCAGCAGGATCAGGCCGGCGCCGTAGGCGGCGCCCACGTTCCAGCTCTCGGCGTCCAGCGCCTGGCCAGGAATCAGGTTCACCAGGAACCAGACGAGGAGCGAGAACAACCCGATCGCCACCGCATGCAGGATCGGCGCGCGTCCGCTGCGCATCCCGATGTACCAGCCGCCCGCGAAGAAGCCGACCGCGGTGGCCAGCAGCCCGAGCGCCGTGCCGCCGGTGCCGTCGCGGCTCAGCAGGCCCACCGCGAGCATCGCGAACACGATCAGCGAGGTGATGGCCGCGCTCACGAACCAGCCGAACGCCACCCGGCCGGGCTTCACGTTGTTGAGATGTTCAGTATGCATCCGCCGCCAGCTCCGCCACCTGGAGCATCTCGTCGAAGGTGTATTGCACCGGCTGGAAGCTCTGCCGGTGGTGCCGGGTGGGGCCGTGCAGGTTCAGCGCCTCCAGGTGCTCGGCGGTGCCGTACCCCTTGTTGCGCTCCCATCCGTAATGCGGGTGGCGGACGGCCAGCCGCTCCATCAGCCGGTCCCGCGTGACCTTGGCCAGGATCGACGCCGCGGCGATGCAGTGCACCTTCGCGTCGCCGTCCACGATGGCGGTCTGCCCCTCCAGCCCCAGCTCGGGCACGGCCAGGCCGTCCACCAGCAGGTGCCCGGGCGGGCAGCTCAGGCGGGCGATGGCGCGCTGCATGGCCAGCGCCGTGGCCCGGCGGATGTTGATGCGGTCGATCTCGGCCGGGCTGGCCGCGCCCACGCCCCAGCACACGCAACTGCTGACGATCCGCTCGTACAGCGCCGCGCGCTTGTCGTGCGTGAGCTTCTTGCTGTCGTCCACCCCCTCGATCCAGCACCCCGGCGGCAGGATCACCGCCGCGGCCATCACCGGCCCCGCCAGCGGCCCGCGCCCCACCTCGTCCACTCCGGCCACGTACACGCAGCCGCCGTCCCAGAACGCATGCTCGGTGGACAGCAGCTTGCGCAGCCGCGCGGGCGTGGGCTTGCGCGCACGCTTGTTCTTGCCGGTCTTTTTCGCGGGCTTGCGAGTGGTCGGCACGGGGGATGGAACTGCTTGGGGCGATGGAAGATGAAGATGGACCGGGAATGGATAAAACAATCCGCCCCGCCGCACAACCGAAGGAGAACCGGGGGGCGAATGAATCCGGAGTGATCAGGACGGCGTGGCGACGTCCCTGCGTCCCAATCGCCGGTGCGCTCCGGACGCCCCGCAGGCCCCCTCCCCGCGCCTGAGAGCGCGACCCTCCCCCGTACCGGGAGAGGGTGGCGGACGCGGCGGCGGTGCGCCCTGCAACCTTCGCTCGCCCCGATCCTTCGGACGCGCCGGGGGCCAGACGCCGCTACCTCTCCCGGTACGGGGGAGGTGGACGGCCTAAGCCGGCCGGAGGGGGCGCGGCGCCGCGGCTCGTCACCGAACCCGGCACCCGCGCCCCGGCCCCGTAGCGTTACCCGCCCAGCGACCGCAGCAGCGCGTCCGCCATCGCCGTCAACCGCGCGGCCGCGGCGGCGCTCACCTGCTTCCCGGCGAGTTGTTGCACGTGCGCGCGGAAGCGCTGCAGCGCCCCGCGCTCGCCCGCCACGTCGCCCGCGTCACGCGCGCGGGTGGCCTGGGCGATGAAGGCGCGCAGGCTCTCGGCCGTGCCGCGGTTGCTGATGCCGCCGTCCGCCAGCATCCCGTCCACCGCCGCCGCCGCCGCCTCCAGCGACACCGCCTGCACGGTGGCGGTGCGGATCTCCCAGCGCTCGTTGGCGCGCTCCGTCCACACCACGCGGTTCCCATCGATGCGCGGCCAGCCCTGGTGGTTCTCCCCCGTGGCCACCGGGATCTCGGTGCCGCTCGCCAGGTCGTACAGGTAGATGTCGTTCTCGGGGAGATAGTGGCTGGTGCTGTTCCGCGTGTCTTCCCACACGATCAGGGAGCCCGAGATGCGCGCGTTGAACTGGCCGGCCGGATCGGTGGTGATCTGCCGCTGGGTTCCCGTCGCCACGTCATACAGATAGACGTCGTAGTTGCCGCTGCGCTCGTCGCTCCACACCACGCGGCCCTCAGACACCGACGGCGCGCCGATCGCCTGGCTGTTCACGTGCACGATCTCGCGCTCCACTCCGGTGGACAGGTCCATCACCCGGATGCCGGTGGTGTACGGCGAGCGCTGCGTGTAGGTGGACCACACCACGAGATTCCCGTCGACGTCCACCTCGCGCGCCGCCTCGGCCGTGCTCGGCGTGTAGTGCGTGAGGATGCGCGTGGTGCCGGCCGCGGCGTCGTAGACCCCCACGTTCCCCACCCCCGCGCCGAAGTCGATGAACGCCACGCGCCCCTCCGGCGACACCATCTGCCCGCCGCCCGGGCCAAACGTGCGGACGGCGCCGGTGGACGCGTCGCGCAGGTACATCGTGCCGCCCTGGCCGCTCCACGCCGCCCAGCGCCCCGCGGTGACGGGGAAGGCGAAGTTGCCGCTGACGCTGCCGTACGTCGAGCGCGCGCCCGTCGCCACGTCCACCGCCAGCACCATGGCGGCGCCGGACGACGCATCCTGCCACACCACGATCCCGCCTCCCACGTCGGGGAGCGGCAGGTTCTGGCCGTAGATCACCCCGCCCTCGTTCCACGCCAGCACCCACGGCTCCGATACGTACAGCGCGCCGCCGCCGGCACCCGGCGCGGACGACGTGGACGCGCGGATGCCACCCGGCGGCGGCAGCGGGCCGGGGAGGGTGGTCTGGTCGGCGCAGGCGGCGAGCACGGCCAGCGAAAGCGGGATGAGAACAGCGCGGCGCATCGGGTCCTCCGGGTGCGGCGAGGTCCGTGGCCCGGAGCGAACCTCGCCCGGGCCAGGCCGCAGCCCCGACGCACTTCGCGTTCCAAAAATTCATCGTAACTCGTTGCCCCCGAAATGGATACGGAGAGTACAACGGAACAAATGAAGTGGTACCCATTCCGGAAACCGCTTTTACCTTCGGGGTGACGTCAAGGAGGGAATCAGAGCACCAGAGAACAAGAGCCAGAGGGTCTGCTCGGATTCCTCTGGTTCCTCTGGTCCTCTGGTGCTCTGGGTTCATCAACGCACTCTCGTGATCCCCAGAGATGCGCGCGCAACAACACAGCTGGCCGCGGGATGTGGGATGAGCCTGGGCGACCGAGGAAAGGGACGCATGTTCATCCCCGGAAACGAAACCGCGCGCCAGACGTCCATCGTCCGGCGCGCGGTTTCGTGCTTTGATCAGGATGGATCACACGCCCAGCGACCGCAGCAGCGCGTCGGCCATCGCCGTCAGCCGCGCGGCGGCGGCGCTGCCCAGCTGCTTGCCGCCGAACGAGCGCACGTGCTGCGTGAAGCGCTGCAGCGCGGCGCGCTCCATGGCCACGTCCCCCGAGTTGCGCGCGCGGGTGGCCTGGGCGATGAGTGCGCGCAGGCTCTCGGCCGTACCGCGGTTCTTGATCTCGCCCGAGGCCAGCATCCCGTCCACCGTGCGGCCCAGCGACTCCAGCGACACCGTCTGCACGGTGGCGGCGCGGATCTCCCAGCGGCCGTTGGCCAGCTCGGTCCACACCACGCGGCTGCCGTCCACGCTGGGCCACCCCTGGTGGTTCGGCCCCGTGGCCACCGCCACCTCGCGGCCGCTCGACAGGTCGTAGGCGTAGACGTCGTTCTCGGTGTAATAGCGCGTGCTGGTGGTGTTGCGCCGGTCCTCCCACACCACGAGGCCGCCCGAGATGCGCGCATCCCAGATCGGCTGCGCCGCGCTGGTGGTGATCCGCCGTTTCGTCCGCGCCGCCACGTCGTACAGCACCACGTCCCGTACGTTGGGCTCCAGCAGCTCGGTCCACACGATCCGCCCGGCGGAGACGGACGGCCGGATGACGACCGAGTTGTTGACGTGATAGAGCTCGCGCACCGCGCCCGTGGCCAGGTTCATCATCCGCACCCTGGAGTCGTACGCCGGCCACACCGGCAGCACCGCCCACGCCACGATGTTGCCGTCGATCGCGGGGAAACTCGCCCGCTCGCCGCCCGCGTTGGTGTAGCGCGTCAGCACGCGCGTGGCGTGGGTGGACACGTCGTACACGGCCACGTTGAAATTCAGCGCGTTGTGGCCGCTGGCCCACTCGTTGGTGACGAACGCCACCTTCCCGTCCGCCGACACCCGCGCCTGCGATCCGGGCCCCACCGTCCACGCCGCGCCGGTGGACTGGTCGCGCAGGTGGATCACCCCGTTCTCGTTCCACACCACGTAGCGCCCGGCGGTGTGGGCTTCCGGCCCGTCACCATCCACCCGCGCCACCTGGCCGCGCGCCCCGCTGCCGAAGTCATACCCGCGCACCACCAGCGGCCGCGCCATCATCGGCCCCGACGCGTCCTGCCACACCACGCGCCCGCCACCCGCCTCGGGCATCGGCTCGTTCCCGGCCTCCCACCCGCCCGTGTTCCACGCCACCGTCTGTGGCTGGGAGACGATCAGCTCACCGCCACCGGCAGTCGCGGTGACGGCGGCGCGGGCGGCGCCGGGCGTGGGCGGCGGTCCGGGGAGGGTTGACTGGTCGGCGCATGCGGCGAGCAGGGCCAGCACGAGCGGGGCGAAAGCAGCGCGGCGCATTGAAGTCCTCCGGGTACGGCAAGGTCCCATCCGCCGGGGGCGAACCTCGCCCCGGCCGGGCCGCAGCGCCTCATGCACTTCGCGTTCCGGAAAAATCCACCTAACCCGTTGTCTCGTTGATGGATACAAAGAGTGCGAAGGAACAGGCGAAGTGAGCCACCGGACAGGGACGGCCGAAGGCACGGACGCATGCCGATCCCCGGAAAGAAACCGCGCGCCAGACGGCCAGCGTCCGGCGCGCGGTTCGGTGGTGAACCGAGAGCCGCTCACCCGCCCAGCGAGCGCATCAGGGCGTCCGCCATCGCCGCCAGCCGCGCGGCGGCGGCGCTGCCCAGCTGCTTGCCGCCCAGCGAGCGGACGTGCTGCGCAAGGCGCTGCAGCGCCGCGCGCTGGCCCGCCACGTCGCCCGCGTCACGCGCGCGGGTTGCCTGGGCGATGAAGGCGCGCAGGCTCTCGGCCGCGCCGCGGTTCCTGAACTCGCCCGAGGCCAGCATCCCGTCCACCGCGCGGCCCAGCGCCTCCAGCGACACCGTCTGCACGGTGGCCGTGCGGATCTCCCAGCGGCCGTTGGCCAGCTCGGTCCACACCACGCGGTCGCCGTCCACGCTGGGCCACCCCTGGTGGTTGGGCCCGGCCGCCACCGCGATCTCGCGCCCCGAGGCAAGGTCGAACGCGTAGATGTCGTTCTCCGGCATCCGCGCGCTGGTGCTGTTGCGCCCGTCTTCCCACACCACCAGGCCACCCGAGATCCGCGGATCCCACGACGGCCGCGCCCCGCTGGGGGTGATCTGCCGCCTGGCGCCGGTCGACACGTCGTACAGCATCACCGCGGCCGACCGGTCGGGGAGCCGTTCGGCCCACACGATCCGCCCGCTGGAGACGGACACCCGGGTGGCGAGCAGGTTGTTGATGCGGTAAAGCTCGCGCTCCTCGCCCGTGGCCAGGTTCATCATCCGGATGGTGGAGGTGTAGTTCGGGTACACCGGCAGCACCGTCCACACCACGATGTTCCCATCCACCGTCGGCTCGTGCGCCTCGTCGCCCCCGGACACGCCTTCCGTGTAGTGGGTGAGCACGCGGGTGGAGCCGGTCGCCGCGTCGTACACGGCCACGTTGCGGTTGCGCGCGTCCACCCCGTTGGGCCGGTCGAACCGGATGTACGCCACCCTTCCCTCCGCCGACACGCGCGGAGTGAACCCCGGCCCCAGGTCGCGCACCGCGCCGGTGGCCTGGTCGCGCAGGTGGATCATCTGCCGTTCGTCACTCCACACCACCCAGCGCCCGGCGGTGTGGGGGTAGGCGAAATCGCCATACACCTCCGCCACCTTCGTCTGCGTGCCGCTGGCGAAATCGTACGCGCGCACCACCAGCGGCCCCGACGCATCCTGCCACACCACGCGCCCTCCGCCCGCCTCGGCGAACGGCACGTTCCCCGCTTCCCACCCACCCTCGTTCCACGCCACCGTCCGCGCGGCTGAAACCGTGATCTCACCGGCCGGCGACGAGATAGCCGCGGACGCGGTGATGCCGCCCGGCGGCGGCAGCGGTCCGGGGAGGGTGGCCTGGTCGGCACAGGCGGCGACCAGGGCCAGCACGAGCGGGGCGAAAGCAGCGCGGCGCATTGAGGTCCTCCAGGTGCGGAACGGTCCCATCCGCCGGGGCGAAACCCACCCCGGCCGGGCCGCACCGCCCACGCACGAGCCGTTCCACTGCTCCGCGCAAGTGTATCAGATGTATGAGCTTGCGGAGATTGATGGAAACATTCGCCCATGAACAGCCCGGGAGCCGAGTCATGGAATGAGCGGGGGCAATAGTCGGCGCGCGAGTGTCCACGGGGGAAACAGATGCACATTGCGGGGCGGGATTGCTACCTTCGCGCCCTGAAACACTTTCGCACTCCGGTGTTGGCCACTACCATTACACCGGCTTGAACATCACCCCGTCATGAGTCTGATGAACCATCCGCAGCCCAAAGTGCGGTCCGGCGACAAGGTGGTCGCGCAGAACCGCAAGGCACGCCACGAATACCACATCCTCCAGACGTGGGAAGCGGGGCTGGTGCTGCAGGGCACCGAGGTCAAGAGCCTGCGCGAGGGCAAGGCCAACCTGTCCGACGCCTTTGCCACCCTCACCAGCGGCGAGCTGTGGCTGTACAACATGCACGTGTCGCCGTACGAGCAGGGCAACCGCTTCAACCACGACCCGCTGCGCCCGCGCAAGCTGCTGCTGCACCGCAGCGAGCTGCGCAAGCTGGTGGGCCAGGTGGAGCAGAAGGGCCTGACGCTGGTTCCGCTCGACGTGCACTTCAGCGGGGGCATCGCCAAGGTGAACCTGGCGCTGGTGCGCGGAAAGAAGCTCCACGACAAGCGCGACACCCTGCGCGAACGCGCGGTGGCGCGCGACATGGAACGCGGATTCAAGGAGTGATCGAGATGATCCGTGCCCGCCCCGCCCTGTTCCTTCTCGCCGCCGCCTTCTCCCTTCACAACCCGTCGTCCCTCGCACCGCAGGCCACCGCCGGCGTGTGGCGGCTGGATGGCGGGCGCGCCGCCGTGCAGGTGCGCGAGGAGACGGACCGCGGCTACCCCGCCCTCCCCCTCTCGGCGCTGGTTCAGCTCGGCGCCGAGGTGGCGTACGAGGGCGGCGCGGTAGTCGCGCGCTTCGGCGGGGCGGAGACGCGCTTCACCCCCGGCTCGTCCCAGGTGCAGGTGGCGGGGCGGAGCGAGACGCTGGCGAACCCCGTGTATGCCGACGGCGGCGTGGTGTACGTGCCCGGCGAGTTCATCGCGCGCTTCCTGGCCGGCGCGTCGGGCGGCACCCTCGCCGTCTCGGCCAGCGAGCGGTCGGTGCGCCGCGTGGCCACGGCGGCGGCCCAGGCGGAGGTGGCGGTGGCGCCCGAGGCACCCCGGCCGCCCGTGATCCAGGCGGCGCAGCGGCCGGCCACGCGGCGGCTGGTGGTGGTGGACGCGGGGCACGGCGGCGTGGACCCCGGCGCGCGCGGCCCCAGCGGCACGCGAGAGAAGGACGTGACGCTGCGCGTGGCTCGGATGGTGGCCGACCTGCTGCGCGAAGACCCCACCCTCGAGGTGCGGATGACGCGCGACCGCGACACGCTGATCGCGCTGCACGACCGCGCACGCTTCGCCAACCGCTGGCGCGGCGAGGGGCAGCCGGCGGTGTTCATCTCCATCCACTGCAACGCCAACGAGAGCCGGTCCGAGAAGGGCTTCGAGACCTACTTCCTCTCCGAGGCGCGCACGGCCGACGCGCGGCGGGTGGAGAACTTCGAGAACGCGTCGGTGCAGTACGAGGAGAACGCCGCCGCCCGCAACGCGCTGGGCTTCATCCTCACCGACCTGCGCCAGAACCACTACCTGCGCGAAAGCAGTGACTGGGCGCAGATGATCCAGGACGGGCTGCGCGCCATCCACCCCGGCCCCGACCGGGGCGTGAAGCAGGCGGGGTTCGCGGTGCTGCGCGGCACCTTCATGCCGGCGGTGCTGGTGGAGATCGGCTTCATCTCCAACCACAACGAAGAGCGCCTGCTGCTGGACGACCACATGGAGCGCTCCATCGCGCGGCAGCTGGCCGAATCGGTGCGCGGCTACTTCAACCGCCCCGGGGTGCGCCCTGCCAGCGAGTGAGGTAGATTCCGCCCCCGGCCGAACCCGCGGCCCGCCGGACACGTTCCGGCGGGCCGTTGTCGTACGCGGGAGCGACGGTAAAGGTGGATCGACGCCGGAGCGGTGGAGCGGATCGATGGAGCGGATCGATGGAGCGGATCGATGGTGCGGCGGGTCGATGGAGCGCATCGATGGCGCGGATCGATGGCGCGGATCGATGGAGCGGATCGATGGTGCGGCGGATCGATGGTGCGGCGGATCGATGGAGCGCATCGATGGCGCGGATCGATGGCGCGGATCGATGGAATATCGTGGAATATGCGAGTGAACTCGCCGCTACAACGGCACGCAGTCCGCCTTCGCGGACTTCAACGGCGCGCCGGATCGATCACACGCGTCGAGCCGTCTCCATCGCACCCGCAGCCGCCGCGAGCGGAGCAAGCCCACGTCCCTGCCCCAGGTTGTTTTCGGTTGTTTGGCAGAGAGGGACAGGCGAATCC
>DASSJS010000343.1:0-6404 GCA_035691085.1 Longimicrobium sp. | reverse complement strand
CCCTGTTCCCTGTTCCCTGTTCCCTGTTCCCTGTTCCCTGTTCCCTGTTCCCTGTTCCCTGTTCCCTGTTCCCTGTCCTTTATCCCCTCACTCGCCGCTCGCCGTCATCCAGTTGATCGCCGCCTTGATGGCGTCCGTCAGCTCCTTCCACAGCTCGGGGCGTTGCTGGCGGCAGGCATCGAGCATGGCCTGCACGTGCTGGGTGCCGCCCTGCTCGGCCGCGGCGCGCACGTGGTCCGGCAACGCATAGGTGACGCTGGTGAACACCTTCAGCGTGGTCTTCTGGTCGGCGTGCAGGATGCCGCGGCCGGCCAGCGCCGCCTTCAGCCGCGCGAACATGGTCTGCGCCGGCGAATATTCCTTCCCGTTGCAGAGCAGCGCCTGGGTGAAGTCGCTGACCTTGGGCTCGCGCGGGGCGCCCTGCACCACCCAGTTCTCCAGCGACCCCTCGGGCCAGCTCACCGGCTTCTGCCCCGGCACCAGGTGCAGGTTCCTGGTCTTCATCAGCCCGAACATCGCCTTCCCCTGGCGCGTTTCCAGCCGCACCGCGCCCGCCTGCTCGCACGCCAGGTACGCCGCCGCGATGGCGTTCACCGCCAGGTCGTCGGCGCCCACCTTGGCGCCCGAGCCCAGCACCACCTCGCCATGGCCCAGCATTCCGGCCGGCTTGGCGAAGCGATCGCCAAAAAGGAGCACGCGCTCACTGGGCGTGAACACCAGCGGCGCGGCCGCGTTCTGCGAAAATGACATTTCGTACCTCGGGAATGCGGGGAACAACCAGTGCGAACGCCGCGCAACGGTTTGTGAGCCTGGGCGAACGGACGGTGCGGCGCCCGACCAAGATCCAACTGTTTGCGTCCATCTGCAACCCCACGCGAAAGGGGTTCGCGGAGCGGGTGAAATCCGGCCGCGGCGCGTTTTCCGGGCCGCCGCCATGGCCCGAAGCACGGAAAGGCATGCCGTGCACGCCCGATTCGTTATCTTTCTCCCGAGCCCACCTCCCTTAGCCCTTCCTGTCCCAATCCGATCCGGCCACACCCCGCCTTGATGAACACACCGACAGACCTCACGTCCCTCTCTCCCGTCGATGCACCTCGTGCCCACGCCCTGCGCGTGCTGCTGGTGGAAGACGACCCGGCGCACACCTACCTGCAGCGCAAGGCCCTCGCATCCGCCGCGCGCCGGGGCGAGCCGCCGCCGGTGGTGACGCACGCGCCGACGCTGGCTGCCGCGCTGGGCGCGCTGGACGGGGGCGCGTTCGACGTGATCCTGCTGGACCTGATGCTCCCCGACTCGGCGGGGGTGCGCACGGTGGACGCGGTGCGCGAGCGCGAGGGCGGCGCCGCCATCGTGGTGCTCACCTCGCTGAATGACGAGAAGGCCGCGCTGGACGCGCTCGGGCGCGGCGCGCAGGACTACCTGTTCAAGAGCGAGGTGGACGCACCCCGGCTGGCGCGCGCGCTGCGCTACGCGGTGGAGCGAAAGGCCGCCGCGGCCGAGCGCGCCGCGCTGCAACGGCTGCAGGCCACGCTCGACTCGCTGGATACCCACGTGGCCGTGCTGGACCTCTCCGGCCGCATCGTGCTGGTGAACGAGGCATGGTGCGAGTTCGGCGCGGCCAATGGCCAGCGCGACCCCGCCGCCGGCGTGGGCGCCGACTACGTGGCGGTGGCCGAGGCCGCCACCGGCGTCGAGAGCGCGGCCGAGGTGGCCCGGGGCATCCGCGGCGTGCTGGCCGGGCGGGCCGCGCGCTGGGACGGCGAATACCCCTGCCACGCACCCGGCAAGGAGCGCTGGTTCCACGTGCGCGTCACCCGCTCCCGCGACCCGCGGCTGGGCGCGGTGGTGGCGCACGAGAACGTGACCGCCGGGCGCCTCTTCGAGCGCCGCAGCAGCCAGGCCGAGCAGGCGCTGCGCGAGGTGGTGGAGCGCTTCGCCCTGGTGCAGCGCGCCACCCACGACAC
The DNA here is from genome assembly GCA_035691085.1 of Longimicrobium sp. Lineage (GTDB taxonomy): Bacteria > Gemmatimonadota > Gemmatimonadetes > Longimicrobiales > Longimicrobiaceae > Longimicrobium. Next base: position 4,440 of record DASSJS010000343.1, on the reverse strand, counting down.
CATCTGGGACTGGGACGTGGAGCGCGGTACCGTCGGCTGGAACGAGGAGATCACCCACACCTTCGGCTACGCGCCGGGCCAGGTGAGCCCCGGGCTGGAGTGGTGGAGCGAGCGGCTGCACCCCGACGACCACGGCGCGGTGCTGGCCGGGCTCCACGCGGCGCTGGAGGGGAGCGACGCGTGGACGGCCGAGTACCGCTTCCGGCGCGCCGACGGCTCGTACGCGGTGGTGCTGGACCGCGGCTTCATCCAGCGCGGGCCGGATGGCGCGGCGGCGCGGATGCTGGGGTCGATGCAGGACGTGACCGAGCACCGCCGGCTGGTGGCCGCCGTGGAGCAGAGCGAGTCGCACTATCGCCGGCTGGTCACCACCTCGCCGCAAACCATCTACGTGCTGAACGCGGAGGGGTATTTCACCGAGATCAACCCCGCGGGCACCGAGCTGCTGCAGCGCCCCGCGCACCAGGTGGTGGGGATGCACTACGCCCAGGTGGTGGCCCCCGACGACCGGGCGGCCACCGACGCGGCGTTCCTGAGCCTGGCCCTGGGCGAAACGCAAACGCTGCTGCTGGAGCTGGGGATCGTGCGCCCCTCGGGCGAGGTGCGCCTGGTGTGCATCGAGGCCACCAGCGTGCGCGAGAACGGCCTTTTGGCCAGCGTGCACGGCATCGCGCGCGACCTGACCGACGAGCGGGCGCGCGAGGGGCACATGCGCCTGCTCACCGCCGCGCTCGAGAACCTGGACGAGAGCGTGAGCGTGCTCGACGAAAACTGCCAGATCGTGTACGCCAACGCGGCGCACGCCCGGATGCTGGGGTACCCGCCGGGCGAGGTCCCCCCCGCCGGCGCCGAGGCGTTCGTTCCCGACGAGGCCGGCCGCGCCGAGCTGGCCGCCCTGCTGCTGCACGTGCGCGAGCACGGCGCGTGGAGCGGCCGGGTGTCCCGGAAGCGGCTGGACGGGCGGGACATCCCCGTGGACCTGCGCCTGGCGCGGGTGGAGCAGGACGGCCGCCCGCTGGTGTTCGTGATGAGCCGCGACGTGAGCGGCGAGGTGGAGCGCGAGCAGCGCCTGCGCCGCGCCGAGCGGCTGGCCAGCCTGGGCACGCTGGTGAGCGGCGTGGCGCACGAGCTGAACAACCCGCTGGGCGCCATCGTGGGCTTCACCCAGCTGCTGCTGATGGACGAGCGCCCGCCCCGCGAACGCGACGACCTGGCCACCATCCTCCGCGAGGCCGAGCGGATGGCCAAGATCGTGTCGGACCTGCGCCTGCTGGGGCGCGGCACCCAGACCGAGGCGCGCACCCGCGAGCCGGTGGACCTGAACGACATCGTGCGCCACGTGCTGCGCAGCCGCGTCTACACCCTGCGCACGCGCAACGTGCAGGTGCGCGAGGAGCTGGCCAACGTCCTTCCCCCCGTGGCGGGCGACCAGGGGCAGCTGGAGCAGGTGGTGCTGAACCTGGTGGTGAACGCCGAGCAGGCGGTGGCGGGCCGGGGCGAACGCCGCATCTCGGTCTCCACCCACGCGGCCGGCGGCGCCGTGTCGCTGCGCGTGTCCGACACCGGGCAGGGGATCGCGCCCGAGCTGCAGGAGCGCATCTTCGACCCCTTCTTCACCACCAAGGCACCGGGAGAGGGCACCGGGCTGGGGCTGTCGGTGGTGAACCGCATCGTGGCCGAGCACGGCGGCGAGATCCGCGTGGAGAGCGCGCCGGGGCGGGGCACCACCTTCGTGATCGACCTTCCCCGCGCGCCGGACGGGGCGGTGCCCGAAGCGGCCCCCCTGCCGGAGGTGCGCGGCGGGCCGGCCGCGGGCCCCGGCGCGCCCACGCCGCTGCGGGTGCTGGTGGTGGACGACGAGGCGCCGGTGCGGCGGGTGGTGGCGCGGTTCCTGGGCCGCCGCGGCCACGTGGTGGACGAGGCGGTGGAAGGAGGGCAGGCGCTGGCCATGGTCGACCAGGCCGGCCCCGGCGCCTACGACGTGATCCTCTCCGACCTGCGCATGCCCGGCCTGGGTGGCGACCAGCTGCTGGCGCGGCTGCGCGCCCGCGGCGGCGGGCTGGACCAGCGCCTGGTCTTTCTCACCGGCGACACCGCCAGCGAAGACGCCGAGCGCATCCTGCGTGACAGCGACGTTCCCGTGCTGGAGAAGCCCGTGGACCTCGAGGAGCTGGCCCGCGTCCTCGAGCGCGTGACCGGGCGGAGCTGGGAGCCCGGCGAAGGCGGGTGAACAACGAAAGACACGGAGGACACGGAGAACCACGGAGGACACGGAGAATCGCACCGCAGTTCTCCGTGTCCTCCGTGGTTCTCCGTGCTCTCCGTGTTCCTCAACGCGGCGTTTCCCTCCGCGCGACGGGTCCTCCTCGCGCGCGGAGCTCCGTCTCAATCACATCACGGGTCCCGCCGGTCGCGCGGCGTGCGGTCCACCAGCCGGCCTTCCACGCGCGGGGCGATCGCCTGCCCCCGCGCGTAGGCGGACGACAGCGCGTCGAAGGCGATGAGCTTCAGGTCCGGGCCGGGCTCCACCTTGCCGAGTGCGCGCTGGGTGAAGGTGTAGCGGTCGCCGCCGCCGTACAGGTAGTCGGGGACGGCCACCACGTAGGTGCTGTCGTCCGCCAGCGGCACGTAGGCGTTGCCGCGCTGCACCTGCACGTCCAGGATGCGCTGGCCCTCGGGGCGGCTGCGGTCGAAGGTCACCTTCACCCCGCTCACCTGCAGGAAGCGCCCCTCGCCGCGCCCGCCCGACACGGAGTTCTCCAGCATCCCGCGCACGTCGCCCCCGCGCAGGGTGACCTGCGCCACGCGCGTGGGAAAGCCGAAGGTGCGCGCCAGGTGCTCCCAGCGCAGCGTGTCGCCGAACACGTCGTCGATGCGCAACGCGCCCCCGTTCAGCACCGCGATGTCGGCCGGGCGCGTGGGATAGGCGGTGCGCATCTGGTCGGCCAGCCAGTTGGCCCAGGCGCTCTCGGCGTTGCGCACCGTCTCCTCGGTGGCGTCCATCATGGTCTCGCTGCGGCCGATCACCACGTCCAGGAAGGGGACGCGCTGGTGCAGCCGGGCGCTCCACGCGTCGGCCACCTCGCGCTGGTAGCCGGGGTCGATGGCGATGGTGCTGTCCACCGCGATCGCCTCGGCGCGCGCCGTGCCGCGGCGGCCCGCGGTGCCGAGCGTCACCCGCCAGATGCCGCGCGCGTTGGATTCGCCCTTCGTGATCAGCGCGGTGCTGTCGGTGAGCGCGTCGCTCAGGCGGTAGTGCTCGTGCCCGCCGCAGATCCACGCGAACCTGGGGTGACGGCGGCGCAGGCGGCTGATCTGCCGGTCGGTGGCGTGATCCAGGTGCGTGAGCCCCACGATCACGTCGGCGCCGTTCCGCTCCAGGCGGGTGATCATCCGCTCGGCATCCTGCACGAAGGCGCTGTCGGCCCGGGCCCAGTCGCGCGGGCTGTCCAGGAAGGTGAGGGTGAACACGCCCACCTTCAGCCCGCCGCGCGTGGTGATCACGGTATCGCGCCCCACCCGGCGGTCCGCGGCGGTGTCGCCGGTGCTCAGCGCCAGGTTGCCGGCCAGCCAGGGAAAGCGGCTCGCCTTCACCGCGTCCACGAACGCCGCCTGCCGCCGCTCGTCGAACTCGTGGTTGCCGGGCACGAACAGCAGGGGCGCCGCCGCATCGAGGTAGTTGAGCGCGGCGACCATCTGCTGCCCGGCGAAGTAGCGGCTCTCCAGGCTGGGGGCGATGGCGTCGCCCGCGTGGAAGACCATCGTCTCGGCCCCCCCGGCTCCGGCCTGCCGGGCCAGCGTCACCACCCGCCCGATCCCCCCGGCGCGGCCGTTGTACACCGCGTCGATGCGGTACACGTCGTTCAGCTGCAGCACCTGCAGCGTGGGCCCGGTGCGCTGGGCGGCGGCGGGCGCGGCGGCCAGCAGGAGCGCGGCGGCGGCCGCACGGCGTGCGGCGCGGAGGCGGCGGAACGGCAAAAGCATCGTCGGGGCGAGAGCGGAACGGGAAGCGAAGGCAGGTGGTTGCGTGGCCGCACGATAGCCCGCCGCGCCGCCGCCCCGCAACCACGCCGGATGGATGATGATTGTGCGGCGCCATCCGTCCGCTTACAGTTCGTTCGAAGACAATCACCACCTTCGAACGCTCATCACGTGGAGGCCCGCATGGTCGGCGAGTTCCGGAAGTTCATCTCCCGCGGCAACGTGCTGGACCTGGCGGTGGGGATCGTGATCGGCGCGGCGTTCACCACGGTGGTCAAGAGCTTCGTGGACGACATCCTGATGCCGCCCATCGGCCTGGCCACGGGCGGGGTGGACTTCACCAACCTCTTCTACTCGCTCGACGGAAAGCACTACCCGTCGCTCGAGGCGGCGAAGGCGGCGGGCGCGGCCACGGTGAACTACGGGCTGTTCATCAACAACGTGATCGCGTTCCTGATC
>DASSJS010000342.1:0-5711 GCA_035691085.1 Longimicrobium sp. | reverse complement strand
GGGCTCGCTCCACGAACTCGAGCCAGCCGTGCGTGGGGAGCGCCACCACCGCGGGAACGCGCAGCTCCACGCCCTCCGGCTGCGCCGCCAGCCACGCCGCCAGCCCGGCGAACGCGGGCTCCAGCGCCAGCGGCCGCGGCTTGTACACCGCCCGCGCCCCGCTCTCGAACTCCAGGATGTACACCGAGCGCCCGCCGCCGTGGAAGTCGGCGGCGTCGCAGCGCAGCCGGCGGACGCCGCCGGGCGCGGCCCCGCCGAACAGCTCGTCGCGAAGGCGCGGGGTGTCATCCCCCAGCCGCTGGAGGAGCTCGGCGGTGGTGTCGATCCACTGCAGGGTGGCGGTGCCCGCCAGGCGCGCCGCCACGGGAACGTCGGAGAAGAAGCGCAGCATCCCCCCGCCGCCCAGCGAGGCGACGAACGCGTCGTACGCGGTTCCGTCCGCGGCGGGGGCGAACATCCCGCCCATCCCCCGCATGGCGCGCGCGGCCGAGAAGCGGGCGAACAGTGCCTTGGCGCACAGGCTGGCGAGGCGCTTGAGCAGGCTGCGCTCCAGCGCCGCGTGCGCGTTTGCGTGCAGCAGCGTGGACGCGGGGCCACACGCGCGCTCCACCTGCCCGCGCGCGTGGCGCACCAGCGGGAGGAGCGCCGGCTCAAAGGGGAGGGGGTCCGACGCGTCCAGCGCCCGGTCGTCCGGAGCGAGCTCCAGCGTCACGCCGCCCTGGTCCCACGCGTACGCCCCGCGCAGCACCTGCGCCCACGCGGGGAGCGGGGCGTCGCCATCCTCCGCGGGCGCGTCGCCCATGGCGGCGAGCGCGGCGGCCTCGTCGAGCCCGTCCCACGCCAGGCGCAGGTTGAAGGCGGCATCGTCGCCGCGCGACAGGGTCTCGCGCCAGGTGGCCAGCCGCTTGAGCGCGGCGGGCGAGGGATCGCCCGGCGGCACGGGAGCGGCGCGCGCCGCGTGCAGCCGCTCGTGGAACGGCCGCGCGCGGCGCACCACCTCGCGCAGGGCGCGCTCGGTGCCGGCGGCGGGCGCCAGGCGCGGGGCGGGCGGCGTGGCCAGCATGCTCAGTGCGCCCGCGTGGCGACGGCGGTTCCGCTCGCCAGCACCAGCATCATCCCCGTGAGGATGATCAGCCCCGAATTCCAGGTGCCGGTGCGCGCGTGGATCAGGAACAGGGCCACAACCGAAAGCACCGCGGCGGCGGCCGCGGCGGTGAGCAGGATCTTCTGGGGAGTCATGGGCGGTTCTCCGGACTGTGTGGAAGCCTGAGGAACGGGGTGGAGCGAGCCCGGCGGGCGGGCGGTGGACAGCCGCACGGGCGGCGCGGAAAGGTCCGCGCCGCCCGTGCAAGACCGGGGCGGTGCCCCGGTGCGGCGTGAGCCAGCTTACTTGGCGATCTCGTAGCCGATCACGAACAGCGCCGAACCGATGGCGACGCCGGCCGCGAACAGGCCGAGGGTAATGGGCTCCGAGCCACCGGCCACGGCCTCGAGCTCGTTCTCGCTCAGCTCGCCGTTCGGATCCACGAAGGCGGGGAGCACGATGGTGGCCGAAGCCTTGTTCTCGATGAAGGCGATGTCAGCCTCGGGCCCGATCTCCTGGCCAAAGTGGACCGACATGGCGGCGCGCGGGTCGGCCAGCAGCTGCTGGCGGAACTCGGCGTCGGTGGCCGAGCGGGTGAGCACCGACTGCATGCGCTCCCGACCGTCCTCGAGCAGCTCGGGGTTGTTGCGGATCATCTCGACCACGTTCTGACGGCTCATTGCAGTTCTCTCTCGCTGGGGGTTGGGTGAGGGTAGTGAAAATCGGAAACGATGCGGCTCAGCTCAGCGTCATGCCGGCGACGAGGGCGCCCAGGCAGGCGGCGGCCACGCCGGCGATGGCGAGGATGGTCACGGGCTCGCTGCCCCCGGCCACGGCCTCGAGCTCGCTCTCCGACAGCTCGGCCGAGGCGTCGACCGCGTCGGGAAGCACGATGGTGGCGGCGGCCTTGCTCTCCACGAACGCGATGTTCAGGTGCTCGAAGTTCTTGCGGTCGGTGCCGGTGAAGTCGGCCAGCGCCTGCGCCGGGTCGCTCACCAGCTTGTTGCGGAACTCGGCGTCGGTCGACGAGCGCACCAGCACCTGCGCCATGATCTCGTCGGCCTTCTTCTGGAACTCGGGGTCGTTGCGGTACTGCTCGGCGTACTGCTGCATGGGGAGCCTCCGGACGGAGAAGGGTGGATGCGGTCTGCGCGGGGCAGGGTTCCGCTGGTGGGCCGGGGAGCGGGGGCAAAGCCCGGCCTGTACTGCGGGGGGCGGCGGATCCCTTTGCCAGAGCGCCGGGCCGCCGTCTCGACGGGTCGCTGTAGAGGCAACGGCCATGCCGATTGGCACGACTGTGCCAAGTTGTTTCAGGAGAAGAACTTAGGTAATGGTCGCGCACCGGCGGGGGTGGCGCGGATGGAGCCCCCGCTCTACAGCGTAGAGATCAGGCTCCTCGTGGTTGAAGGGCGTGATGGTGGCGCATCCGGGGCGGCGCATCCCCCCGCGCCCAACCGCGAAAGAGCCTCACCGCCGGGGGCGGTGAGGCTCTTTGCCGGATCCTCTCGTGAGGCTCGCGGCGGCCGCGGGCCGAGGGATGGAAGCGGGCGGCGGCGCGGGCTTTACCCCCGCCGGTTGGCCAGGGCGGCGCCGAGCGCGACGATGGCGATCACGGCCGACATGATGAGCAGGCCGGGGTTCCACGCTCCACTCTTGCCATGCGAGATGAACAGCGCGGCAACGCAGAGCACTGCGGCGGCGGCGAGGGCTATGACCAGAATCTTGCGAGGAGGCATCTCGGGTTCCCGGGTTTGCGGCCGATTCAGGGACGGGCGTTGGGCGCCCGCTACGCTACGCTAACGCCCTGCCGGAGCGCGCGCCACCCGCGCCCGGCGCGCGGGAAAGCGCGGACGGGAACGGAACACGGGCGGTGCGGAGTGCAATCCGCGCCGCCCGTGAAAACCGGAGGGGTGCTCCGGCGCCGTTACCGAACGGCTCAGTGCGTGATCTCGTAGCCGATCCAGGTCAGCGCGGCACCCACCACGATGCCCGCGGCCAGCACGGTCAGCGGCTCCGAGCCGCCGGCCACGGCCTCGAGCTCGGCCTCGGACAGCTCCGACTCGGCGTCGGCGAACGGGGGGAGCACGATGGTCGCGGCGGCCTTGTTCTCCACGAACACGATCTCCACGGTGTTGTCGATCTCGCGGCCGAAGTGCGCGGCCAGGGCGGCGCGGGGCTCGGTCAGCAGCTGCTGGCGGAACTCGGCGTCGGTGGCCGAACGCGACAGCACGGAAGCGATCTGCTCACGGCCCTCGGCGACGAGCTCGGGGTTGTTGCGGATCATCTCGACGACGTTCTGACGGCTCATTGCGGTCTCTCCTGCCTGGGGGTTGGGTGAGGTTCTGTGAACGCGAGGTTGGAAACGGTGCGGCTCAGCTCAGCGCCATGCCGGCGGCCAGGGCGGTCAGGCACGCGGCGGCGACGCCGGCGATAGCCAGGATGGTCACGGGCTCGCTGCCCCCGGCCACGGCCTCGAGCTCGCTCTCCGACAGCTCGGCCGACGTGTCGATGGCGTCGGGAAGGACGAGGGTGGCGGCGGCCTTGCTCTCCACGAACGCGATGTTCAGGTGCTCGAAGTTCTTGCGGTCGGTGCCGGTGAAGTCGGCCAGCGCCTGCGCCGGGTCGCTCACCAGCTTGCTGCGGAACTCGGCGTCGGTCGACGAGCGCACCAGCACCTGCGCCATGATCTCGTCGGCCTTCTTCTGGAACTCGGGGTCGTTGCGGTACTGCTCGGCGTACTGCTGCATGGGGGGATCTCCTGGGGAGGATGGATGCGGGTGGGCCGCGTTGCCGCGGCGTTCCGCGCCGGTGGCCGGTTGAACCGGCCGTTGCTCATTTGCCTGCTGGCTCGCTCGCGGAGGGCATCCCCTCCGGCGGCGCCGCGCTCCACGCCCGCCGCACCGGGCGTCGGATACTGGAGCCGGGGTGGTGTGTGGCGCCGTGACGGTCTGGTATGAAAGCAACGGCCGTACCGCGTGGCACGGGTCCGCCAAGTCGTTGCGGGAGCGATGGATAGGGTGGATGGTGCACCCGGCCGTGCCGGGTGCGATGGAGCCAGCGCTCTACGGCGTAGAGATCCTGCTCCTGATCCCGGCGAGGGCGCCAACCGGTCGCCGGCATCGCCTCCCGTCCGCCCGGGAGACGTTCCCTCGCGCGCGAGGGTGTCCGCGCGCCCGGTTGCAGATGACCGCTCCGCACCCGAACGCCGCCGCGCCGGGGCGCCCGGAGCGTGGTGGGGCGAGGGCTCTATTTTCTGGAGCGCCGCCGCCGCCCGGGATCGACGTCCGCGGAGAAATCCGTTGTGCCGCAACGATCCGTGGATCGGCATGCGCGTTGCTCGTTGCGGTACGATCCGATTCGGCCCGCCCGCGCTGTTCCGCGCGCGGGTTTCCCCCTCGATGCACGACCCCCCTGAATGGACGCAAGCGCCGACCGCGCGCCGCCGCACGATGCCGGCCTGGCCGCAGAGGCACGCCAGCACCTGGAATCGGCCATCGAGCGCGCCACCCGCGACATGGAATTCCGCCGGCTGCTGCTGACCTCGCCGCTCGAGGCGCTGGCCGAGCACTTCGGGCGGCCGATGCCCGAGGGGCTCAACGTGCGCTTCGCCGAGAACGTGGGGGGCTCCACCATCGTCCTTCCCGATCCTCTCCCCGGGTGCGAGTGGCCGGGCTCGCGGCTGATCGAGGCGCAGGCCGCGCTCCTGGCGCTGCTCGACCCGTCGCGGCCGCGCGACTGAGGCGCGATTCCCCGGGTTCCATGCCGGTACGCGGGCCTCGCCATGGCGGTATGGCGTTCGCGGCTCACGCTCGCCGAAGACGCAAGCGTCGTCCGGACCCGGAGCACCCAGGGGACCCGGGCACCAGGGAACAGCGAACGGCGGGGCGCCGGATCATCCTCGGCCCCCCGCCCGATGGAGCCGTGGCTCTACCGGATGGAGGCGGTGCTCGGGCGCGGAGCCGCGGCGAGACGGATCGGCCAGGCGCATCCTCATCCATCGCAACGTGTTGACACCGGCATGCCACGGGGTATGCCGGTTGCTTTTCATTCCCCCCGGAATCCCCACGCCCTCCGCGCCGGGCCATCTCGCGTGGCCACGGGCGGCACCCACCCCGAAGGAGCATCATGTCGCAGGAACAGAAGCCCCAGGACACGGACGCCGCCGAGCTGTCCGACGAGTCGCTCGAAGAGGTCGCCGGTGGCACGTACGAGCCCCCTCCGGGCTGCCCGCCGCCGTTCCTTCCCGAGGACCTGACCACGTTCTGAGCACCCGCGCTGGCCGCGGCACGCGCCGGGTAGCGGATGCATCCGCCGCCCGGCGCGTTTTCGTCTCCCCAACGGCACACCCATGCTCACGCTGGCCGACACGCTGAACGTGCTGGCGCCGCGGCTCCCCGCCGCGCTGGCGCCCGAGCCCGCGTACGCCGCCACGCGCGCGGCGGCCGCGCGGCTCCCCGCGGCGCTCACCGAATCGGCCTACCTGGAGTGCCGCCTGGGCGGCGCCCCCGCGCCGCCCGACCTGATCGTGGAGGTGCGCGGCGCCGCCCGGGGCGTGCTGGCGGGCAACGGCCCGGGGCCCGGGCTTTCGCCGGCGCTGGCCGCGCACCCGGTGTGGGAGCGCGTGGCG
>DASSJS010000341.1:0-2230 GCA_035691085.1 Longimicrobium sp. | reverse complement strand
CGCCACGCGCTCGGGGATGGCGCCGCGCAGCACCGCCGCCGCGTCCTCACCCTGGCGGACAATGGCGATGCGGCGGTGCGGGAAGGCGCGGCGCCCCTCGCGCAGCGTGAAGGCCGCGTCCGCCAGCGGGAGATCGGGATTCTGCTCCAGATGCTCCGCCAGCCGCTGTGCCGCCTCCTGCGTGGCCGCGCCGCTGCGCGCGGACAGCGTGACCAGCTGCCACGGGCGCGACGGGCCGGACGGCGCCCGCGCGGGCGCCTCCTCGACGATGATGTGCGCGTTGGTCCCGCCGATGCCGAACGAGCTGACGCCCGCGCGGCGCGGATGGCCGTCCGTCTCCCACGGGATCAGCCGGTCCGCGACGAAGAAGGGGCTGCTGGCGAAGTCGATGCGCGGGTTGGGCGCGGTGAAGTGGACGACGGGCGGGATCTCGCCCTTCTCCACCGCCAGCACCGCCTTGATGAAGCCGGTGACGCCCGCCGCCGTGTCCAGGTGCCCCACGTTGCTCTTGACCGACCCCAGCGCGCAGAAGCCCGTGCGCTCGGTGGACGCGCGATACGCCCGCGTGAGCGCCGCGACCTCGATCACGTCGCCCAGCTCCGTCGCCGTGCCGTGCGTCTCCACGTAGTCCACCGTGTCGGGCTCCACGCCCGCCAGCGCCAGCGCCTCGCTGATCACCGCGGCCTGCCCCTCCACGCCGGGCGCGCTGAAGGCGACCTTGGCGGCGCCGTCGTTGTTCACCGCGCTCCCGCGGATCACCGCGCGGACCGGGTCGCCGTCGCGCAGCGCGTCGGCCAGGCGCTTGAGGACGACGACGCCGATCCCGTTGCCGCCGATGGCGCCGCCGCTCTTCGCATCGAACGGGCGGCAGTGCCCGTCGGGGGAAAGGATGCTCCCCGGCGCGTACATGTACCCGCCCACCGTGGGCACCTGCACGTTGGCGCCGCCCGCGAGGGCCACGTCGAACTCGCCGCGCAGCAGCCCCTGCGCGGCCAGGTGGAGGGCGACCAGGCCGGTGCTGCACCCGGTCTGCACGCTGATGGCGGGGCCGCGCAGGTCGAGCTTGTAGGCCGCGCGGGTGGCCAGGAAGTCGGCGTGGCTGTTGAGCTTGAGCTGGAACTCGCCGGTGGCGGCCATCACCTGCGGGTTGCCGCGCACGTGCAGCTGCGTGTACCCCGTGCCCGACGCGCCCGCGAACACGGCGACGGCGCCGGGGATTTGCGCGGGGTCCCACCCGGCATCCTCCAGCGCTTCCCAGGCGCACTCCAGAAAGATGCGGTGGCTGGGCTCCAGCGTTTCCGCCTCGCGCGGCGAGTAGCCGAAGAACGCGGCGTCGAAGTGCTCCACGTCGGCCAGCTTCCCCGTGGCCTTCACGAACGACGGGTTGGCCAGCACCTCGTCGGGATAGCCGGCGGCGCGCAGCTCATCGTCGCTGAAGAAGGTGATGCTCTCGCGGCCCTCGCGCAGGTTCCGCCAGAACGTCTCGGCGTCGTCGGCGCCGGGGACGCGCAGCCCCACCCCGATCACCGCCACGTCCCACTCGCCGCCTTCGTGCTGGGCGGTATCGAGGTCGTGCTGTTCCGTCATGCTCGTGCTCATGGATCCGATGTATGGGCTCAGGTCAAAACGTCTTCGTAATCGGTGGCGGGGCACGGGCCGTGGCGCATGCCGCGGCGGCCCCCCTCCCCGGCCCTCCCCCGCGCTTCGCGGGGGGAGGGTGACGCATTCCGATATTCCTTCTCGCTTCGAATCCTCCGAAGCGAACCCGAGTTTCTTCTCCCCCTCCCCCGCGGAGCGCGGGGAGGGGGCCGGGGGGAGGGGGCCGCCGCGGCATGCGCCAACGCCTCTCTCCCGCCTCGTCTCCGTCGTGCTTCCGCCCCGTCCTACCGCCGCCCCCGCCGCATCATCTCCCTCCGCATCGCGGCGCGGTCCTGCCCTGTCTCCGCCGCGGCGGTGTCGGGCTTGGCCGCCTCGCCGCTCTCCGCCTCGGCGGCTTGCGCGTCCAGGTGGGCGGCCAGGGCGCGGACGGTGGAGAACTGGAAGAGGTCCACCACCGTCACGGGGCGGCCGGTGACCTCGCGGATGCGCTCCTGCACGCGCGCCAGCAGCAGCGAGTGGCCGCCGATCTCGAAGAAGTTGTCGTCCAGCCCCACGCCGGGCGTCTCCAGCAGCTCTTCCCATACCTTCGCCACGGTGCGCTCGGTGGCGTTGCGCGGCGTGGTTTCGGCGG
>DASSJS010000340.1:0-4595 GCA_035691085.1 Longimicrobium sp. | reverse complement strand
AAAGCCCGCCAATCTACAAGGGTGAGGAAGGGGGCGCGAGGTGCGGGGGTGCGGGGGGGCGGGGGTACGGGGGTACGGGGGTACGGGGGTACGGGGGGTCCGGGGGGTACGGGGGGTACGGGGGGTACGGGGGTACGGGGGTACGGGGGTACGGGGGTACGAGGCGGGGTGCGAGGTGCGAGGTGCGAGGTGCGAGGTGCGGAGATGGACGATCCGGCGTCCAGCCGGCGAATTCGAGACGGGGGGCTGGTGGTGGCGTTGACAGACCGTTGGACATTGTGTGATGATCCGTATCCGATCGCCTATCCACCGATGTCCGTTGATGAGCTTTCCTGATTCCGATGCCGTGACCGTGCGCGACCGTTTCCACGGCGCCCTGATTGGGCTGGCGACGGGGGATGCGCTCGGCACCACGGTGGAGTTCTCGCCGCCGGGCACTTTCGCGCCGCTGGCGGACATGGAAGGCGGCGGGCCGTTCGACCTGATGCCGGGGGAGTGGACCGACGATACGTCCATGGCGCTGTGCCTGGCCGACAGCCTGGTCGAACGCCGGGGATTCGATCCGGTTGACCAGCTGGAACGCTACGTCCGCTGGTATCGCGAGGGCTACCTCTCCAGCAACGGCCGGTGCTTCGACATCGGCATCACGGTGCGCGGCGCGCTGGAGCGCTTCGGGCACACCGGCAACCCGTGGAGCGGGTCGTCCGACCCGCAGACGGCCGGGAACGGCTCTCTGATGCGGCTGGCGCCCGTGCCGCTGTTCTTCTCGGCCGATGCGGCCGAGGCCATCGAGCGCTCGGGCGACAGCTCGCGCACCACGCACGGCGCGCCAGAGGCGGTGGATGCGTGCCGCTACTTTGGCGGGCTGCTGGTGGGCGCGGCCCACGGGGCGGGGAAGGACGAGTTGCTGGGAGCGATGTACTCGCCCGTGCCGGGCTACTGGGACGCACACCCGCTCTCCCCGGCCATCGCGGAGGTGGCGGGCGGCTCGTTCAAGGCGAAGTCGCCCCCGCAGATCGTCGGCTCCGGCTACGTGGTGAAGTCGCTGGAGGCGGCGCTCTGGGCCTTCTTCACCACCGACTCGTTCCGCGACGGCTGCCTGCGCGCCGCCAACCTGGGGAACGACGCCGACACCACCGCCGCCATCTACGGCCAGCTCGCCGGCGCCTTCTACGGTGTGGAGGCGATCCCGCCGGAATGGCGCGATCTGCTGGCGCGGCGCGGCCTGATCGAGCGCCTGGCAGACGGCCTGTACGACCTGTCCCGCGGCCGGAGCGCGGCCATGTGAGCATCACCCAGCCGGAGGACCGCGTGACGGGCCGTCCCGCCGTGCTGATGGTCCTGTCGCCGCCGCGTGCCTGCTGGCCGAAACTCTCGTCGCGGCAAGCACGTAGATCCTTGCACGACGGGCGGCGCGGGTGCCGCCGTCCCGAACCCGATCCCCACAGGTCGTGAACAAGCTCATTGGTGCCGCCGGGCTGGCGCTGCTCGCGCTCTTCATGCTCGCCGGCTTCTTCAAGTCCAGCCTGTCGCTGTCGCAGCCGTCCGTGCTGGCCGCGCTGGTGCTGACCGTGGGCCTCCCCGCGGCGGGCGCGGCGCTGCTGGCGCGCGGGCACTATGCCGAGCAGTCGCGCCTGACCGGGCGCAAGGCCGAGCTGCGCCGCAACACCATCGACGCCGAGATCCTGCGGCTGGCCACGGCGCGCCAGGGACAGCTGACCGCCGTGGAGGTCGCCACCGCGCTCGGCCTGCGCCCCGAGGAGGCGGCCGAGGCGCTCAAGGAGCTGGGCATCCGCGGCCAGGCCGACGTGCAGGTGACGGACGACGGCCTGCTCGTCTACTCCTTCTACGACGTACGCCACCTTTCGGGGAAGCACACGGCGAAGGGGGTGCTCGATGCCTGAGCTTTCGACGCGCTATCCGTGCCCGGTGTGCCTGGGCGTGATGATGGACAGGGTGCGGCTCGGCGAGGGCGAGGCCGAGCTGGAGATCGACCACTGCACCCGGTGCGGCGGCGTGTGGTTCGACGCGGGCGAGGTGGAGCGGCTGCGCGCGTTCCCGTCCGCCGAGCTGTGGGATCGCATCGGGCGGCAGCACGAGGAGCACCTGCCGCCCTGCCACCTCTGCCACGCGCCGCTGAGCCGCCACGCAGCAAAATGCCAGGCGTGCGGCTGGAAGAACCTGATCGACTGCCCCGTCTGCGACGAGGTGATGGATCGCAAGGACATGGTGCTGGTCACGCTGGACGTGTGCCGCAACTGCAGGGGCGTGTGGTTCGACCACTTCGAGCTCGACATCCTGTGGGAAACGGCGTCGGTCGCGGCGGCGGCCAACGAGCCGGAGCCGCGCGGCGCGGCGGCGAACGGGGCGAGCCTGGCGGGCGATATCGCGCTGAACACGATGTTCTACGCGCCGGACGTGGCCGGCCGCGCCGTGATGGGCGCGGCGCACGCGGCCAGCCACATCCCCGACGCGCTCGCCGCCGCGCCCGATGCGGCCGTGCACCTGGCGAGCGCCGCCGGCGAGGCGGCCGGCGGCGTCTTCGACATCATCTCCGGCATCCTGGAAGCGCTGTTCGAGATGTTCGACTGGTAGGCCGGGCCGCATCCGTCCGATAACGAAGATCCCGGCGCCGAGCCACGGCGCCGGGATTCTTTTGCGTTCCATCCACAGCGATCTACAGCCGCAGAACACCGAAGAGCAGGATGACCGTCACGCATACGGCCAGGATCACGTCCTTGAAGTGCGGTGGCGAGAGCCGCAGACGGCCGTGTCCTTCCTTCTTCAGCTCACCGTGCAGCTCGGTCGCGCCGAAGATGGTGACGAAGAGCGCCGCGGCCAGCACCCACCAGCGCCAACCGGCCGCGAACGGGAAGAGCCAGCCGGTCAACAGTTTGATGACGACGGCGATGAATGCCAGCCCGAAGCAGGCGCCGGCCACATCCAGCGCTCGCTCCCGGAACGCGGCGGAGTATGCCCGCGGGTGAGCTGCCGCTGCTCTGGAAGCCCCAGCCCATCGTCCACGCGGCCGCGGCGGTCGTGGTCGGGTGGATGATCGTGCCGTGCGTCCATCAGGACGAATGGAGCGCGGGAGAGACGAGTGGTTGCGCTGTCACAGCCTCACCGCGCCGAATGCGATCAGCAGAAAGACGATGGCGCCGAGGACGGTGGTCCACAGCGCCCAGAGCTTGTAGAAGGCGAGGGATGGATGCAGGCGCTTGTAAAGCCACGCCAGCGCCGCGCCGCCCCCGAACGACCCCACCATCCACGCCGCCGCGATCGGCAGCCACTGCACCAAAGTCTGCGGCATGTATCCACGGAATCAGTCGGTACCGCACCGGAGCGCCCACGCTAAGCTCGTACCAGATCCGGGTGATCCGTTGGCGAGTCCAGCACTCTCAGCCAAGCTGTGGCGCAGACGTTAAGTATAGATCCTTCAGTCGCTTAGGCTCCTTCAGGATGACATCGCCGGGGTTCCTGAGGACCAACAGCGCACCCGGATCTGGTATCAGCCGAGCAAGGACGGCGGCTCGCGTTGCCACCGAACGTTAATTCACCCAGAGCACCAGAGGACCAGAGGACCAGAGGACCAGAGGACCAGAGGACTTCGTCCCGAACCCTCTGGTGCTCTGGTCCTCCGGTGCTCTGGGTCAGATCAACGCCAGGTCGCGGCGCGCGCAGGTGCAGGCGCCGCTCCGAAACCATTCCGCACCAATCGGCCGAATTCGATCCGCTACCCTTCACGGACCAGGTCGTAGCGCTCGATCTTCTTGTAGAGATTCGACCGGGGCATGTCGAGCAGGCGCGCGGTCTCGCTCACGTTCCAGTCGTTCTCGCGCAGCTTCTGGATGATGAAGGCGCGCTCGGCGGCCTCCTTGAACTCCGCGAACGTCGTACACCCCAGCAGGTCGCCGCTCAGGCCGCCGCCCTTCATGTGGCCGCCCACCAGCAGTTCCACGTCGTCCTCGGTCACCTGCGCGCCGCTGGAAAGGATCAGCAGCCGCTCGATGGTGTTGCGCAGCTCGCGCACGTTCCCCTGCCAGTCCATCCGCTGCAGCCGCAGCACGGCCGCCTCGGTGAACGGCCGCGGCTTCATGGCGCTCTCCTTGGCGATCGTCTCCACGAAGTGCTGCACCAGCATGGGGATGTCTTCCCGGCGCTCGCGCAGCGGCGGCACGTGCAGCGGGATCACGTTCAGGCGGTAGAACAGGTCCTCGCGGAAGCGGCCGGCCTTGATCTCTTCCTCCAGGTCCTTGTTGGTGGCGGCCAGGACGCGCACGTCCACCTTGATGGGCTTGGCGCCGCCCACGCGGGTGATGATCCCCTCCTGCAGCGCGCGCAGCACCTTGGCCTGCGCGTTCAGGCTCATGTCGCCGATCTCGTCCAGGAAGAGCGTGCCGCCGTCGGCCAGCTCGAACTTCCCCGCGCGGTCTTCCACCGCGCCGGTGAACGAACCCTTCATGTGCCCGAACAGCTCGCTCTCGATCAGCTCACTCGGGATGGCCGCGCAGTTCACCTCCACGAACGGCTTGTCGGCGCGTGGCGACAGGCGGTGCACCGCGCGGGCGATCAGCTCCTTCCCGGTGCCGTTCTCG
>DASSJS010000339.1:0-22704 GCA_035691085.1 Longimicrobium sp. | reverse complement strand
CACCCAGCACCCAGCACCCAGCACCCAGCACCCAGCACCCAGCACCCAGCACCCAGCACTCAGCACCCAGCACTTCCCCAACATCCTCCACTCCCGGATCACCCCGATGCACATCTCCCGAGCCGTACGCGCGCTCGCCCTGGCGGCGCTGCTGGCCACGCCCGCGGCCGCGCAGGAGCGGCGGCCGCTGGTTCCGCTCGACCTGTACCACCTGCGCATCGCCGGGCAGGCGGCGCTCTCTCCCGACGGGCGCAGCGTGGCCTACGTGGTGTCGCAGGCCGACTCGGCCACCAACAAGTACCGCCGCGAGCTGTGGATGGCGCGCACCGACGGCAGCGGCGCGCGCCGTCTTACCTGGCTGAACGTCTCCGCCAGCGCGCCGCGGTTCTCTCCCGACGGGCGGCAGCTCGCCTTCGTCAGCGCGCGCGAGGGGAAGAAGGCGCAGATCTGGATCCTGCCGCTGGCCGAGGGAGGCGAGGCGTGGCCGCTGACGGAGCTCGAGACCGGCGCGGGGTCGCCCGCGTGGTCGCCGCGGGGAGACCGCATCGCCTTCGTCTCCACCCTCACCCCCGAGCAGCTCGATTCGGCCGCGGCGGCCCGGGCCGACACCACAAAGGCCGACGCGGGCGCCATCCGCCGCATCGACCGCGACCGCGCCGCCGCGGACCGCGCCATCCGCGCGCAGCTGCGCGACCAGGCCAAGGACGACGACCCGATCGTGATCGGCCGCTACGGCTACCTGGGCGAGACGGGGTTCGACACGGGCGACACGTGGGACCAGGTGTACGTCGTGGAGGTCCGGCAGGGCGCGAAGCCGGTGCGGCTCACGTCGAACCTGTGGGGGACCAGCGACCCCTCCTGGTCGCCCGACGGGCAGTGGCTGGCCGTGTCGTCGGGGCAGCCGAAGCGCGACTATCACCCCGACTACGAGTTGGAGGGTGTGGTCGCCGTGATCCCCAGCACGCCGGGCGGGGAGCCGCGCGTGATCGCCGACGCCGGCTTCAACGCGAACGGCCCCGCGTTCTCACCCGATGGGCAGTGGATCGCCTACGCGCGGCAGCGGGTGACGGGCGAGTTCAGCACCGCGTCGAACACCGAGCTGGTGCTGTCGCGGGCGGACGGCAGCGGGCGCGTGAGCGTGAGCGGGGCGATGGACCGCTCGGTGAACGCCTTCCGCTGGGGGCCGGGGGGATGGCTGTACTTCACCGTGTCCTCGGAGGGGGCGGTGCCGCTGTACCGCACCCGGCCGGACCGCATCGCGCCGCAGCGGGTGGTGAGCGGGCCGCGCGGGGTGCTGGCGTTCGACGTGAACGGCGCCACCGTGGCGTGGACGCAGATGAGCCCGCGCTACCCCAGCGACGTGTACGCCGCCGCGCTGGACGGCACCGGCGAGCGCCGCCTGACCACGCTGAACGACACCCTGCTCAGCCGCGTGTACGTGGCCGACTACGAGGAGATCCGCTACCCCTCGTTCGACGGGAAGCAGGTGCAGGGGTGGTTCCTCCGCCCGCTCGGCCTGCGCGCGGGGCAGCGCCCGCCGGTCGCGCTGGAGATGCACGGCGGGCCGCACGCCATGTGGGGTCCCGGGGAAGCATCGATGTGGCTGGAGTACCAGTCGCTGGCGGGCGCGGGGTACACCGTGTTCCTCTCCAACCCGCGCGGCTCGGAAGGGTACGGCGAGGGGTGGCTGCGGGCGATCCACCAGAACTGGGGCACGCCGCCGGCGCGCGACATCCTGACCGGGCTGGACAGCGTGATCGCGCGCGGGCTGGGCGACCCGGCGCGGCAGGTGGTGACCGGCGGGAGCTATGCGGGCTACATGACGGCGTGGCTGATCGCGAAGGAATCACCCGATCGCTTCAAGGCGGCGGTGGCGCAGCGCGGCGTGTACGACCTGAGCATCTGGTGGGGCGCGTCCAACACCTGGCGGCTGTTCGAGGGCGAGTTCGGCGGGCGGCCGTGGGAGCAGCCCGAGCTGGCACGCCAGCAGAGCCCGCTCACCTACGTGGCCAACGTGAAGACGCCGCTGCTGATGCTGCACGGCGCGCTGGACTACCGCGCCAGCGTCTCCAGCGCGCTCGCCTTCTACCGGGGGATGAAGCAGGGGAACACCGAGGTGCAGATGGTGCTCTACCCCCGCGAGGGCCACGAGGTGACGCGCTCGGGCGAGCCCGCGCACCGGGTGGATCACATGCTCCGCATCATCGACTGGTTCGAGCGGCACGTGACGCACTGAACGGGGGATGAATCGCTCCGTGCTTTGATGCCGTGGCGGGGCGGGCGCCGCAATCGTGAACACGGAGGGCACGGAGAACCACGGAGGGCACGGAGGAACTTCATCGCAGTTCCTCCGTGCCCTCCGTGTACCTCCGTGCCTCCGTGTTCATGAAAGGAAAGCTTCGGCCACAATACGGATTACCGGCGTTCGATCCCCTCCACGGCCACGCGCCAGATCCTCACCGTGCTCTTCGCCCCGGTGGCGGGGTCGCTGGTCTCCTGGCGGATGTCGATCTCTTCCACCGCCCAGTCCATGTCTTCCATCAGGTCGATGAACTCGCCGATGTACACGCGGCCGGGGTCGGCCAGCAGCATCCGCCCGCCGCTGGACAGGATGCGCGGCAGGAGCGTGGCGAGCGCCTGGGCGTTGCGGCTCTCGTAGAGCACATCCGCCGCGAGCACCAATTCCCACGTCTCACCCGGCGGCGGGTGGCGCCAGTCGAGCAGGGCGGTGCGCAGCGGGGCCAGGCCGTTGCGCGCGGCGTTCACCTCGGCGAAGCGCAGCGCCTCGCCGTAATAGTCGGTGGCCAGCGGCTCCAGCCCCAGGCTGCGGAGCGCGAGGGAGGGGAGGGAGAGGCCGGCGCCCAGCTCCAGGATGCGGCGCTCGCGCGGGGGGCGCTCCAGCAGGTGGCGGGCGAGCGCCCGCGCGCTGGGCCACAGGTCGGCCCAGTAGGGAAGCCGCTCGTCGGCGTCGAACTCGGCTTCGTCGATCAGCGCGTCGGCCGCGCGGGGGAGCAGCACGTCCACGCGGAACTCGCCGTGCTGGAAGCGCTCCTCGCGCAGGTCGTACGCAGCCCGCAGTGTGGCCTCCGTCGCCCCTTCGCCCACCCCGTCCAGCTCCATCGGTGCCCTTTCCGGCTTGCCCGTGCGCGGCGGCGCCCCGTACCTTTCGGCGCATGTGAATCAAGAGCCCCCACGCTCTTACCCGCGGCCCGGCGCGTCAACCCCGGGCCGTGCATCCGCGGTACCCCAACCGAGCAGAGATGCCTTCGCGGCGGCCGTTCGAGCGCCGGGTCCGGCGCGCCCTGATCCTCTTCTCCCTGGTCCCCACGCTGCTGATGCTGGGCGCCGGGGCGTTCGCCGTCGCCCGCGCGTTCGCCGTGAGCGACCCCGCCAGCGCGTGGGAGCGCGTGGGCAACAGCGGCCGCGAGCTGATCGAGCGCGCCGAGGCCAGCGGCGACCCCGCCCTGGTCCGCGCCGCCCGCGTACACCGCGACGAGCTGTCCAGCTCGGTGACGCACGCGCGGCGGTGGGACTACCTGCTGCGGCGCGCCGTGGTGGCCATCCCCATCGGCGCGCTGGTGGTGGCGGCGCTGCTCGTGCTGCTGGCGCAGCGCGCGTCGCGGCGCATCGGGCGGCGGCTGTCGCGGCCCGTCGGCGAGCTGGCGGGGTGGGCCGGCCTGGTGGCGCGCGGCGAGCCGCTCCCCGCCGCGCGTGACGGGGAAGCCGAAGAGGCCGAGTTCGGCACCCTGCGCCTGGCGTTCCGGTCGATGGAATCGGAACTGACCACGTCGCGCGCGAAGGAGCTGGAGGCCGAGCGGATGCGGACGTGGATCGGAATGGCGCGGCGGGTGGCGCACGAGCTGAAGAACCCGCTCACGCCGATGCGGTTGGCTGTCCGCACCCTGCACCGCGCGGGGACGGAGAGCGAGCCCGGCCGGGAGGCGCTGGAGGTGATCGAGCAGGAGAGCGCGCGGCTGGAAGAGCTCGCCCGCGCCTTCGCCCAGCTCGGCCGTCTGCCGGAAGAGCCCAAGGCCGAGGTGGATCTGAGGGAGATGCTGGAATATCTCCTCCGCAGCCACCTTCCGCCGACGGTGAAGTCTCGTCTGCGCGTGCCGATGGGCCTGCCGATGGTGGACGGCTACCCCGACGCCCTCTCCCGCGCCTTCGCCAACCTGCTGCTGAACGCGGCGGACGCTGCCGGTGCCGCCGGCAGCGTAGAGGTGATCGCCCGCGCCGCCAACGGCTACGTGGAGGTGCGCGTGCTGGACAGCGGCCCCGGCATCGCCGAGGAGAACGTGGACCGCATCTGGGAGCCGGACTTCACCACCAAGTCGCGCGGCACGGGCCTGGGTTTGACGCTCGTCCGCCAGACCGTGCAGGCCCACGGCGGCAAGGTGGGCGCGCGGAATCGGCCGGAGGGCGGCGCGGAATTCCGGGTGATCCTCCCCGTCTCCGCCACCCCCGCATCCGTCGCCGGAAACGCCGGCTGATCAGTCGCGGCGAAGCGTTTGTGTGGGATCGTCCCCGGGATCACAATCCTGGGGATCTTTCGTTCGCCGATCCTCGTTGGGCCCCAATGTTACCAAGGCGCAAAGCTGCCGCCGAGCCGGTGGAGCCTCGCGGAGTTTGCGAGGCTTATCGTGGTTGTTGCTGCGGCTTCAGCCGCCGGTGGGGGCGCTCGGGACCCCGACTCAGCCGCGCTTCGGACTGTCGGTTCCGGGCGCAGCCGGCAGATCCTTCGTCGCGTCCAGACGACTGTGTGGACGCGGATCCGGCGCGGACGCTCCTCAGGATGACATCTGTTGGAGGATGAAGGCTGGAGGGCGAACGATCCATTGCGGTTGAAGTCCGCGAAGGCGGACTGCGTGCCGTTGTAGCGGCGAGTTCACTCGCATTTTCGCGAACCCATCCCCCCGCGCCGCTCCACCTCGTCAACCCCAACGATCGGTGGTTCGATTATCGGGTTCTGACGAGCGGGCCATGAACATCCGATGAAACATCGCCGCCACCCCGGCGTACCATGCGCCCATCCAGTACGCCCACCCACGCCGGCCATCCATGTCCGCCACGGTCCTGATCGTAGACGACGAGCCCAACATCCGCCGCATGCTGGGGAGCCTGCTGCGCGCCGAGGGCTACGCCACGCGCGAGGCGGGGAGCGGCCGCGGTGCCCTGGCCGAGGTCCAGAACGATCCACCCGACGTCGTCCTGATGGACCTGTACATGGACGACGAAGGAGGATTGGACGCCCTCCCCCGCCTGATCGAGGCCGCGCCGGGCCTTCCGGTGGTGATGATGAGCGGGCGCGCCACGCTGAGCGACGCGGTGAAGGCCACGCGCCTGGGCGCCTTCCACTTCATCGAAAAGCCCCTCTCCCCCGAAGCCGTTCTCCTCACCCTCCGCTCCGCGCTGGAGCTGCGCAACGCGCGCGAGCTGAACAAGGCGCTGCGCGCCGAGCTGGGCGACGGCGAGGAGATGGTGGGCCAGAGCCCCGGCATCGAGCGCGTGCGCGAGCTGATCCGCCGCGTGGCGCCAACGGACGCGCGCGTGCTGATCACGGGGGAATCGGGGACGGGGAAGGAAGTCGCCGCCAACATGCTGCACGCGCTGAGCAAGCGCGCCGGCGGTCCGTACGTGCGGATGAACTGCGCCGCCATCCCGCGCGACCTGGTGGAGAGCGAGATGTTCGGCCACGAGCGCGGCGCGTTCACCGGCGCCACCGACCGGCGGCGCGGGCGCTTCGAGCTGGCCAGCGGCGGCACCCTTTTCCTGGACGAGATCGGCGACCTGTCGCTCGAGGCGCAGGCCAAGCTCCTGCGCGCGCTGGAAGGCGGCGAGATCGAGCGCGTGGGCGGCCACGAATCCATCAAGGTGGACACGCGCATCCTGGCCGCCACCAACCACGACCTGCGCGCCCAGGTCGCCGCCGGCCGCTTCCGCGAAGACCTCTTCTTCCGCCTGCACGTGATCCCCCTCCACCTTCCCCCGCTGCGGGAGAGGCGCGAGGACGTGCCGCTGCTGGTGGACCACTTCATGGAGCGCTTCCGCCGGCGCACGGCGCTGCGCGCGCCGCGGCTCCTTCCCACGGGGATGGACGCGCTGGAGCGGCACTCGTGGCCGGGGAACGTGCGCGAGCTGGCCAACATCCTCGAACGCCTCTGCATCCTGCACGCGGGGCAGAGCGTGAGCGCGGCCGAGATCCGCACGCTGGTGGCCGGCGGCGCGCCACCCCCGCCCGAGCCCGCCGCCTACGTGGCGGAGGACGAGCGCACCCTCAGCGACCGGCTGGACGACTACGAGCGCGATCTCCTCTCCGGCGCGCTCACCGCCGCGGACGGGAGCGTGGCCGAGGCCGCGCGCCTCCTCCGCACCGACCGCGCGAACCTCTATCGCCGGATGCGCCGCCTGGGGATCGACCGGTGACCCCGTCGCCGCGCGTGCCGAAGGGCCGTTCCAGCAATGAACACAAAAGGAGAATCGCGGCCGCCGTGGAATCCCCGGCACTGTCGCGATCCTGTCGCCGCGGTGACAGCGGACCACACAACGCGCGTCAAACCGACACGGCGTTCGTCTTGCGCACGGATGGGCGTGAAGCGTAAATCCATGCGGTAACAATAGATGGAAATCCCTTCCGAAAGGGCACGCACCGTGCCTTCGACGGCGCCATCCGACCGACCGGTTCTCCGCCCCAGATCCCGCCCGAGAGGCACCATGCGCAGGCTCATCACCCCCGTCCTGCTGGCGCTCGCCGTGGCGTTGCCGGCCGCCGCGCCGGCACGCGCACAGGACACCGTCCCCCGCCGAATGACCGCCGACGCCGCGCGGCGCGTGGTGGAGGTCTACAACGATCCCCACGCCCTGCACCTGGGCGCCGGCGCGCGGATCCCCGCGGGCACCACCTTCCGCGGCAACGTCGCGTCGCTCGATGGCGACGTGTCCATCGCCGGCCGGGTGGACGGCGACGTGGTGGTGATCAACGGCAACGTGCACCTGCTCGCCGGCGCCGAGATCACCGGCGCGCTCACCGTGGTCGGCGGGGCCGTCAGCCGCGAAGGCGCTCCACGCGTCGGCGGCCCCGTTGCGGTCTACGCCGACCGGCTCGACTACCTGCGCCGCGGCGAGCGCATCTTCGCCGACGTGGATGGCGAGAGGATCGGCACCGTGGCGCGCGCGGACACGGCGGCGCCCGCGGCGGTGGACACCATCCGCGACGCCGAGGGCGACGTGGCGCTGGGCGACACCAGCCACGCGCGTGACGATGAGTGGCGCCGCACCGACCAGGCGGAGAGCGACAGCGGCTGGGCGGTGGAGCGGCGCAGCGTGATGCACGGCCGCGCCGACTTCGTGGTGGCCGTCGGCCAGAGCTACAACCGGGTGGAAGGGCTGCCCATCACCTTCGGCCCCGTGGTGCAGACCGAGAGCCGCAACCCGCTGCGGCTGCGCGCGATGGGGATCTTCCGCACCGAGGCGGGGCCCGAACTGGGGCCCGAGCGCTGGGGATACGAGGCCAAGCTCGAGCAGTTCCTGTTCGGCCGGGGCGAGTTTCGCGTGGGAGGCAGCGCCTTCCGCCGCATCGACCCGATCGAGGACTGGCACCTGACCAAGCTCGAGAACGGGCTCTCCACCTTCTTCCTCCATCGCGACTACCGCGACCATTTCGAGCGCGAGGGGCTGAGCGCCTTCATCACCGTCACCCCGCGCGGCTCGCCGTTCGAGGCCACGCTGGCCTTCCGCAGCGAAAAGGAGCGGAGCGAGCCGGCGGGGAGCCCGTTCACCCTCTTCGACAACAGCGAGGCGTGGCGCCCGCAGCCGCTGGCCGCGCACGGGCGGCTGGAGTCGCTCGTCCTCGGCAGCCGCGTGGACACCCGCAGCACCGCCGACGACCCGGCCAGCGGGTGGTACCTGAGCACCGAGGTGGAGCAGGGGCTGGGCTCCAGCCTGCGCCAGCCGGACTACCTGGCCGTATTCGACGCGTCCGCCCCGGGGCCGTTCCCCATCATCCCCGGCACGGAGTACGGCACGTTCACCTCGGGGACGGTGGACGTGCGGCGCTACAACCGGATCGGGCCGTGGTCGCGGCTGAACCTGCGCGTGCTGGCGGCGGGGTCGCTGGACGGCTCGCCCCTTCCGCCGCAGCGGCAGCACGCGCTGGGCGGCGAGGGCACGCTCCCCGGCTTCGCGCTCTTCTCGCGCGACTGCGGCGCGCGCCGGACCCGCATCTACCGCTCGAACGACGTGGCCGGGCGCACGCCCGAAACGCTGGCCGAGGTGCCGCAGTACTTCGTGGCCTACGGGTGCGACCGCGTGGCGCTGGTGCAGGCCGAGTACCGCGGCGACCTGAGCCTGCGCCTGCGCTGGGGCGGCGACGATGACGACGGAGAGGGGGATGGATGGGCCGAGACCGCGCTGCGCAACGGGCTGAACGCCGGCTTCGGCTGGGTGCTGTTCGCCGACGCGGGGCGGGGATGGACGCTCGACGACCGGCTGGAGGGGACCGACACCGCGGTGGACGTGGGCGCCGGCGTGATCATCGGGCGGCTGGGCGTGTACGCCGCCATCCCGGTGAGCGAGGGCGGCCGCGTGAACCTGTTCATCCGCCTGAGCCCCAGGATTTGACCTTCCGCCGCGCCGCCGCCGCTCTGCTGGTTGCCGCGGCCGCCCTTGCCGGGCCGGCCGCGGCGCAGGCGCGCCCGGTGTCGCTCGCGGTGGCCGGCGCGGCGGGTGGATGGCGGCCCGTGGTCAGGATGGACGGCGTGCTGCGCGACGACGCGCTGCTGGACGCGCTGAAATCGGCCCTGCCGCTGCGCTTTCACTTTCGCGTGGAGCTGTGGCGGCGCGGCGGCGGGGTGGACCGGCTGGTGGAGGCGCGCGAGAACGCCCGCGCCCTGCTCCGCGCCCCGCTGGACGAGGGCTATTCGATCGAGGACGGCCGCACCCAGCGCCCCTGCGCCACGCTCCCCGAATGCGAGGCGGCGCTGGAGCGCGCCTTCCAGCCGCCGATCCGCCCTCCGGAGCGCGGGCGCTACTACTACATCGCCGTGCTGAACGTGGAGACGCTGTCGGCGAGCGACCTGGACGAGCTGCGCCGCTGGCTGCGCGGCGAGGCGCGCCCCGCCGTCACCGGCAACCGCCCCGTGGAGCGCGCGGTGGAGAGCGGCCTGCGCCGCTTCTTCGTCCGCCTCCTGGGCATCCCCACCCGCCGCTACGACGTGCGCACCCCCGTCTTCGAGGTGCGCTGACGTTCGACAAAAGAAGAACCCTGAACTGCGAAGGTTCCCGTGCCATGCGGGTGCCGCGCCGTTCCGGAAGGGTGCGTTGAATCACCCAGAGCACCAGAGGACCAGAGCACCAGGGACGCGGATGAGCGCGGATCCCTCAGGTTCTCTGGTCCTCTGGTGCTCTGGGTCCAAAGCAACGTCACCATCCCCGACCCACCGGTGGCGCGTCCGGCACTCCGCCTCGTTGTCCCTTACCGTGAAAGGGCAGGTTGCTCAGGAGCGGGCTCGAACCCGATGTCGAGGTGTTCGAGGATCCCGCGCTCAACGTTGAAGCGGGCCTTAACGTCGTGAAGAGCGCCCGCCCGCTCCAGAAGCCTCATCTTGGAGACGGAGCGAATGTGGTGAGGCAGTGCCAGAGGTGTGAAGCGGTTCGGAACGGTGCCTCCGGGCAGGAGCACCTCCCATGCGCGGGGCAGTCGGTCCTTCCCTTCGAGCTTCGTAAGCGGCACGACTGTGACCGTTCCGAACAGTGCGTTCGCCTCGTCACTTGACACAACGAGAACAGGCCGGCTCTCCCCGGCCTGCTCCGTACCGACATGTGGTTCCAGATCCGCCCAGAATACGTCCCATCGGCAGATTTTCCCGATATGTGCCATCGGCTCCGGGTCGCTTGATCAGTCCGTTTCCAGTCCGTCCCCAACAGTCACATCGAACGCGCGGTCGATCTCCGCCATCTCCTTCGCGTACGCCTCGTCGCTGGCGGCTTCGGCATAGGCCCGCCGGAGGAGTTCCTTGCGGCCCCAGGGCTGCGGACGATGAAGGATACGGGGCGCGGATTCCTTTCCGGCGCCCGGGTCCGGTACGATCGGGTTCCCGTAAGTGGCCACTGAACGCTCCTGCGTCATGAGTTCGCCTCTTCGCAATCTGTCGGAACATCCCCGTTCAGTCAAGCACTCCGTGCGCTTTTGTCCGGCTCACAACGGGGCAGGGTTGCGATCAGGGCGTCGATGGCGAGGCTCGGCAATTTAGGCCCGTGCCATGCGGCCGCTTCGCCGTTCCGGAAGGGTGCGTTGAATCACCCAGAGCACCAGAGGACCAGAGCACCAGGGACGCGGATGAGCGCGGATCCCTCTGGTTCTCTGGTCCTCTGGTGCTCTGGGTCCAAAGCAACGCCACCATCCCCGACGCACCGGTGGCGCGTCCGGCACTCCGCCTCGTTCTACCAGGTCGGCGAGGTGGCGATCAGGGCGTCGATGGCGTCGCTGGCGAGGGGCTGGGAGAAGAGGTAGCCCTGGCCGAACTCGCAGTCCAGCAGCCGCAGCTCGCTCAGGATCTCGGCGCTCTCGATCCCCTCGGTGACAACGGCCACGCCCAGCGCGTGCGCCAGCGCCACGATGGTGCGCACCAGGTGCAGGTTGGCGCCCTCGGGGCTCACGAACGAGCGGTCGATCTTCAGCGCGTCCAGCGGGATGCGGTGCAGGTAGCCCAGCGACGAGTAGCCGGTGCCGAAGTCGTCGATGTGCAGCTGCACCCCCAGCGCCTTGAGCCGGCCCAGCGTGGCCGAGACCGCCTCGGTGTGCTGCATCAGCACGCTCTCGGTGATCTCGATCTTGAGCGTGCGCGCCGGCACCCCGGCCCGCGCCAGCGCGGTCTCCACCCGCTCCACCAGGTCGGGCTGCAGGAACTGCCGCGCGGAAAGGTTCACCGCCAGCGTAAGCGGCTCGCCCGCCGGGGCGGCGTCCTGCCACAGGCGCAGCTGGCGGCAGGCCTCCTCCAGCACCCACATCCCCAGCGGCAGGATCAGCCCCGTCTCCTCGGCCATGGGGATGAACTCGTCGGGAAGGACCAGCCCCCGCTGCGGGTGCTCCCACCGCGCCAGCGCCTCGAACCCCGCGATGCGGCCGGTGCGCAGCGACACGATGGGCTGGTAGTGCACGCGCAGCTCGCCCCGCTCCAGCGCGCGCCGCAGCTCGGTCTCCATCCGCAGCCGCGCCGACACCTGCGCGTGCATGTCGCGGTCGAACACCTCGTACTGCCCGTGGCGCGCGTCGCGGCTGCGGTACATGGCGATGGCCGCGTCGCGCAGCACGTCCTCGGCGTGCTCGTAGCCGGTGTAGCTCAGCGCGATCCCCACCCCCGCGCCGGTGAACACCTCGGCGCCGCGCAGCGCGAAGGGACGGCCCAATGCCTCCTGCACGCACGCCGCCACCCGCGTGGTCTCGGCGAAGCCCTCGATGTCGTCCAGCAGCACCGCGTACTCGTCGCGCGCCACGTGCGCCACCAGCGTGTCGCCGCCCACGCACCCGCGCAGCCGCGCCGCCACGTCGCACAGCAGCTCGTCGGCGGCGGAGCGGCCCAGCGAGTCGCTCACCAGCTGCAGCCGGTCCAGCCCCACCACGATCACGGCGAAGTTCCCCTCGCCGCGGCGCTCGCGGTCTACCGCAAGCTCCAGCCGGTGCGTGAACAGGCCGCGGTTGGGGAGCGCCGTCACCTCGTCGTAGAAGGCGCTGCGCAGCAGCTGGCGCTCCATCTCGCGCCGGGTGGTCACGTCCTCGCAGCAGGTCACCAGCCCGATCGGCCGCCCGCGGCTGTCCTTCACCACGTCGGAGCGGAGCAGCACGGGAAAGGTGGTGCCGTCGCGCCGCACGTTCACCGTCTCGCGGCTCCAGCTGGTCACCTCCTGCATGGCCTCGGCGGGGAGCGGGCGCGCGTGCTCGGGCGGGGCGAAGATGCGGGCGTGCTGGCCGCGCAGCTCCTCCACCGCGTAGCCGTGCATCCGCGCCTCGGCCGGGTTGGTGTACAGGATCCGCCCGTCCGCGTCGGTGATGGTCACGCCGATCTGCATGGTCTCCACCGCCTTCTCCAGCATCTTGAGCGACAGGCGCCCGCGCGCCCCGCCGATGCTCCCCACGAACCCCGCCTCGCCCTGCGCCGGCCGGTCCAGCGCCATGGCCGCGAAGCCAGCCAGGTCGGACAGGCTCTCCACGTCGGCGGTGGTCCACACGCGCGGGCCGCGGTCCACCGCGCACAGGGTGCCCAGCACGGCGCCGTCGCCCGCGCTCAACGGCACGCCCAGGTACGCGCCCTCGCCCAGCCACAGCGACGGGTTCCCGCGCACCACCGGGTGCGCCCGCGCGTCGTCGATCACCAGCGGAACGCCGCCCTGCGCGGTCACGCGGCACAGCGAGCGCGACAGCGGCGCGGCGCGGCGGGCGGCCCACGGGTCGGCCGCCGGCGCGGGCGACGAGTACGAGCGCCCGCCCGCCAGCGACACCACCGCCAGCGGCACCTCCAGGATGCGTTCGGCGAACTCGGCCAGGCGGGTGAGCGCCGGGTGCGGCTCGGCCGGTGTGGCGGGGAGCCGCAGGGCCGATACGGCCGGTGTGCTGGAAGCGGGCATTCGCTTCGGTGGGTGCGAAGAAGGGCGGCAACGTTCTCTCGGTGGTGAGAGAGTGTTGCGAACGCCGTGCCCGGCCGCGGGGTGCGGCCGGAGCAGTGTACCGGGGGGGAGTGCGTGTCGTGGAGAAGTTGACGTTCGAGGCGGGTCCCCCGTCACAGGGAGAGGCACCGGATCATGGCGGTTTGGGCGAATACGGCCAATACGTGCACACGGCAGGCGAGCACCCGCGGCCCCGCGCCAAGAACCATCTGTAGTGCGAAACGCAACGTATCCCGTTCTATGCAAACGGGATTGCCCTGGTGCCGGGGTTGCCGCCAGGTCGCTCCGGCCGCTTCACCGCCCGCGAACCGCGCCACCGCTCTGAATCTGGCGGAGGGCCGCTTGTGCGCGCTCACCGGATGAGCGGCCGCGGCGGTGGGATGGGCGGAGGTGTCCTCGCCGGACGAAAATGTCCACAAATGAACACGCCCGGCGGCGTGCTGCTCATCCGTCGGGCGTGTGGGTGCGGCCGGTGTCGGTGTCGCGCCGGCGCTCGCGGACGCGGTCGCGCACCTTGCGCAGGTCGTCGCGGAAGCGGGCGGCGGCGTGGTTGAACACCTTGTCGCGCTCCACGCCGCCGGGGTCGCAGCCCGCCAGCTCGCGCAGGGCGCGGCGCACGGCGTGGTCGTTGGCGTAGCCCGCGCCGCGCGCCACGTTCACGATGCTGCGGCCGTGCTCCCTCAGCAGCAGCGACGCCAGCAGCACGCGCGCCCACGCCAGCAGCCGCCGCGGCGGCGGCACCCCCTCGCGGCGGCACCAGGTGGTCACCGTGCGCGGGTCCACGCCAAAGATGGCCGCCATCTCGGGCGCGCCGCCGCCCGCCACCGCCACCTCGCACGAGGCGCGCACCAGGCGCCGCGCGTTCTCGCTGCCAAAGGTGCCCATCAGCCGCTCCGCCTCGCGCTTGAGCGGCCGCGCCCGCACGCCGCGCAGCACGTCGCGGATGGCGTCGGCCGGGTGCTGCAGGTTCAGGTTCAGCACCTCGCTCACCCCCCACTTCACCAGCAGGTCGGCGTGCGCCATCAGCTCACCCCGCAGCGGCATCACCGCCACCACGGGGATCATGGGCCGGCGCAGCATCACCCGCTTCAGCTCGGGCGACGGGCCGTCGGCGGCGCGGCGGCCCAGGAAGGGGTCGGCCAGCACCGTGGCCGAGGGGGGCGCGTTCTCCATGGCGGCGGCCAGCTCGCCCCACGTGTCCACGCCGCGCACGCGGTACCCGGGCGGAAGCTCGCGCAGCCGCTTCAGCACCGGTGTTTCGGTCACGATCAGCAGCGGATCGCCGTTCAGGGCGGCACGTACACTCATTTCAGGCAGTCGATGTGTGGTGATGTCCACTTTGACCGCTAAATTCCGTCATCCGTGTCGATCACTTCCCCTACTGGAGAAACGCCTCATGAGACGTTCGCTTGCGCTGCTGATCCCGGTTCTGGCCCTTGCCGCCGCCTGTTCCCAGTCCCCCACCGCCGCAACGAAGCGCCCCGCCGCCCGCTTCGACGGGGGGAACACGCTGGGCTCGGGGAACGTGGTGGACCCCGGTGGAAACACGATGGGCTCAGGGAACGCGGCTGGATCGGAGGGCACTGCCGGAGGCAGCACCGCGTCCGATCAAGACGGCGGGATCTTCTTCGGAGGCGGTCACGTCGTGGATAACGAGTCAACCACGACGACGGCGGACAGCGTGATCACGAGCGACCGCGGGATCAACACGATGGGGTCCGGGAACTAGGACGGGGCTGCCCGAAGATCCCTGAAGGTCGGTGCCAGCGGATCCTGGGGACGATCGTCCTTTACCGGCGCGAGCGCGCGAAGAGCGTCGAGCATGGTGGAAACGAGGGAGCATGATGGTTCGTCTTCCCGGGTTTCCATCACTCCGGCGTTCACGTCCGCGCGCTCGTGTCGGGCGATGGAATCAAGTGCCGACTCAGCGATCAGGACCAAGTCGTTCTCCTTTCTGGCGCTTGCGACGTCCAGCGCTCGGCTGAGCATCGCACAGGCATCGTCCCATCGTTTGACGCTCGCGGCCCCCAGCCCTAGATCGACCAGGCAGGCCGCGTAAACCGGCGAGCCGCGCACCTCGACTTCCAGCGTGGACGCCGCGAACCAACTCGCGTCGAAGTCGTCGATCTCGCCGCATGCACCAGCCGCACGAGCGGTCGCAGCAAAGACCTGCATCCGCTTCGACGGCTCGCTGAAGCATGTTTGTAAGCCGTGCAACAAAGGCAGAACGCGGCGAAACCGGCCGGCGATGATCCAGAACATCGCGAAGTCGAACACGAGCGCGGGCAGCCGTCGGTGCCCAAGCTTCAGGTACAACGCCATGGCTTCCGCCCCGAGTTGCTCAGCGCGGCTACGATCACCCCGCACGAACGCGATGATGAAGAGGTCGTGCAGCGTCTCGGCTTCGAGCTGCGTGAACTTGTGGCGCCGGGACACGCGCAGCGCGCGGCTCAGCCTCACATCGGCTCGCGCGTAGTTGCCGGCCGTGTAGCTCAGGTTGCCCAGCCCGGCCAGCGTGCTCGCCTGTGCCTCCACGTCGTCAGTCCACACCGCCAGCCGGTGCGAACGACGAAACCAGGTCTCGGCTTCCCGCAGGTTGCCATAGGTTCGGAGCAGCCGTGCGACCAGCCAGGAGTACCGCGCATGCCGCGGCCACGCGAACGCGGCTGCCATCGCGAACTGCACGGCGGTGGCGCGCGCGCCGCGCTCCGACGCCCAGTCGGAAATGCAGATGCACGCCCACGCCACCTCGCGGGGCGACGCCGTCTCCGCGTGCGCCATGTAGCCGGCCAGCAGTCCGGCGGGAGACGCGAGCGCGTCGGGGCCGCGCGAGAGCAGCGTGTACTCGGTGCGCTCCAGCGCGGCCCGGTCGAACGCCGGCGCCAGCTCGGGGTTGGCGCTCCAGGTGAGAACTGCGCGCAGCAGCTCCATCAGCGTGGCCGCGTCGTCGCCGCCGATCTCGCTCATGATTTCCGCGCCCGGGATTTCGGCACCGGGAAGCGTGAGCGGATGCAGAAGCTCCAGTGGAGCGTGCGGGAGTTCGGTTTGACGCCTGCGAGCGGCCATTGTGCCTCCAGATCGCGAAGAGGGCGCGCGCCCCACGGTCTGGCGCGCCCGGATGGATGCATCACATTCTAGAGCGGACAAAAGGGACTAACCAGCCACGCAAAAGGGCTTTCCTCAGCAGCCGCCGATCAGCACCCCAAACGACACCACTCGTGGCCAGGAAACGGTAGCCACGGGGCAAGTGCGTGTCAGCCCACGTAAACAGCCGCCCATTTGACGCGAGCGGTGGCCGCGTTCGGCCATCGCTGGCGCGTGCGGTCCGCACGCGGTGGGACGGTTTCGCATCGTCGAAATCGTGATCAGAGACAGGTCCAATTCGAGGAAGGGAGCGCGACGAGTGGATATTTGTGGTGATTTTCGCGGGAACCTTTGTCCCAGGTCTTTCCACCAGCGAACCCAGCGAGACACCCGTCCAGCGTCTACATAAACCTCTTGCATTCCATCGGCTTACCGCCGATTGATGGGGCCGCGGCGCCGCATCCGTTGACGAAACCCCCGCGCGGTGCCATACTCGTTACAGCGTCACTCGTCCGGACGCTCGTCATCGTTCCCGCCGGCAGCATTCGCCCGGCGGGAATTGCTTTGCCGCCGCTCCGCCTTTCCATCCGCCCGCCCACCCGCTCTCCGTCCACCGAGATGATCGCCGGGATCGTGCTGGCCGCCGGGCGCTCGCGCCGGATGGGGAGCCCCAAGGCGTTCCTGCGCCTGGACGAGGCCACGTTCCTGGAACGCGCAGTCGCCGCGCTCAAGGGCGGAGGATGCGAGCCCGTGATCGTCGTCGCCGGCCCGCCGGACGATGGCCCCGGGCGCGAGATCGCCGATGCCGCGGCGCGCCTGGGCGCCCGGGTGGCGGTGAACCCCGACCCCGCGTCGCAGCAGGCCGACTCGCTCCGCGCCGGGCTCCGGATGATGGGGGATGATGGGGAAGCGGCGGTGGTGATGCCCGTGGACGTGCCCGGCGTGACGGCGGAGCTGGTCCGCGCGGTGATCGATGCCCATCGCTCTACCGGCGCGCCCGTGGTGCAGCCGTACGATGGGGAGCGGCACGGGCACCCCGCCCTCTTCGCCCGCGCGCTCTGGCCCGAGCTGCTGCACGGCGAGCTTCCCGAGGGCGCCCGCACCGTGATCCACGCGCACGCCGCCGAGCGCGCCGAGGTCCGCGTCCCCCGCCTGCACGCCGACGTGGACACGCCGGAAGACTACCGGCGGCTGCTGGAGGGAGAGGCGTGACCGACCGCCCGCTGGGCGCGGCCGAGGCGGTGCACCTGGCCCGCGAGGCGCTGGAAGGCGGCGAGCCGATGGCCAGCGTCACCGTGATCGAGTGGCGCCCATCCGGCGAATCCCCGGACGTGGCGGCGGCAGGCGCGCGGATGGCGGTGTGGGCCGGCCGCTCGCGCGGAACGCTGGGTGATGAGGAACTGGACGCGCGCGCGGCGGATCTCGCGCGGCAGGCACTGGGCGGCCCCGGGCGCGTGGCCTCGCACGAGATCGAGACGGAGCGCGGCGTCTGCGTGATCTACGTGGAGCCGCACCGGCCGCCGCCCGAGCTGGTGATCGTGGGCGCGGGGCACATCGCCCGGCCGCTGTGCGCGGCGGGCGCGCTGCTGGGCTTCCGCGTGACCGTGCTGGACGACCGCCCCGACTTCGCCACCCGCGAGCGTTTTCCCGAGGCCGCCGAGGTGCGCCGCGCGGACTTCTCGGACCCGTTCCGCGGGGTGGCGATCGGCCCGCAGACGTACCTGGTGCTGGTCACCCGCGGCCACAAGTACGACTTCGACGCCCTGATCGACGTCCTGCGCCGCCCCGTGCAGCCCGCGTACGTGGGGATGGTGGGAAGCCGCCGCCGCACCCGCGCCGCGCTGGAGCAGGTGGCGCGCGAGGGGATCGATCCCGAGCGCATCGCCGCCGTGCGCGCGCCGATCGGGCTGGACGTGCGCGCCGAGACACCGGGCGAGATCGCCGTCTCCATCGCCGCCGAGCTGGTGCTGGAGCGCCGCGGCGGCACGGGGCGGCCCATGCGCGAGACCGAGCGCGTGTACGAGCGCTGGGTGCGCCGCGAAGCAGAGTAGCGCAACCCGGATGGCCCACGCTCCGTAGTCACCGGCCAGGAGGCGGGCCGGCGCGCGGCCCGCGGACGGGAACGCGAGAAGTTGGGACAGCTGACGTGTATCGCACCTGCATCTTCTGCTCGGCCGACCTGGGGACCAACGACGCGCTGGAGGCGTTCCCCGTGTCGCGCCGCATTGCCTTCGACGGGTGGAAGGGGCGCCTGTGGGCCATCTGCCCCAAGTGCGCCCGCTGGAACCTGGCGCCGCTGGAAGAGCGCTGGGAGGCCGTGGAGGCGGCCGAGAAGCTGTTCGTGGACGCGCGCATGCGCGTGCAGAGCGAGAACGTGGGGCTGGCGCGGATGCGCGACGGAACGCGCCTGATCCGCGTGGGCCAGGCGGTGCCCGGCGAGCTGGCCGCGTGGCGCTACGGCGACCAGCTGGTCAAACGCCGCACCCGCTACATGGTGGTGGCCGGCGCCGTGGCCGCCGCGGGGCTGGCGGTGCTGGGCGGGATGATGGCGCTCACCGCCACCGGCGGCGCGTACTCGCTGGTGAACGTGGGGTTCCAGATGTACAACCATCGCCGCCAGCGCCGCGTGGTCTTCCGCCTTCCCGCCGAGCGCTCGCCCACCGGCAGCGAGGTGGTGCTGCGCCGCTGGCACGCCGCGGGCTCGGTGCTGCGCCCCGGCCAGGTGGACGGCATCGCCCTGGTCGTCCCCGACGCGTCGCGGAAGGACCCCAAGACCGACGGGTGGGGGAAGCCGAAATACGTGGCCGAGCCGCTGGTGCTGGCCGATCGCGACGCGCGCGCGTTCCTGAACCGTGCCATGGTGCACCTGAACGAGAAAGGCGCCTCGCGCCGCACGCTGAACGACGCGGTGGGGCTGCTGGCCCAGGCCGGCACGGCCGACGACTACCTGCGCCAGACCGCCGCCCACGGCCGCACGCTGGGCACGCGCAAGGACATGCCCGGCCGCTCGCTGGTCCCCGCGGGCGCGCTGGCGCTGGAGATGGCGCTGCACGAAGAGCAGGAGCGCCGCGCATTGGAAGGCGAGCTGTCGCTGCTCGAGGCCGCCTGGCGCGAGGCCGAGGAGATCGCCGCCATCGCCGACAAGCTCGCGCTCGCGCCCGACGCCGAAGCAGGACGGAGATGATGTACCGCCACTGCATCTACTGCTCGGCCAACCTGGGCGCCAACCAGGCCATCGAGAACTTCCCCGTGGGCCGGCACGTGGCCTTCGATGCCGAGAAGGGGCGGCTGTGGGCCGTCTGCGCCCGGTGCGCGCGGTGGAACCTGGCGCCGATCGAGGAGCGCTGGGAGGCGGTGGAAGAGGCCGAGAAACGCTTCGCCGACTGCCGCCTCCGCGTGCAGAGCGAGAACATCGGCCTGGCCCGGCTGCCAGACGGCACCCGGCTGGTGCGCATCGGCAAGGCGCTGCGGCGCGAGCTGGCCGCGTGGCGCTACGGCGCCGAGTTCCGCCGCCGGCACCGCTGGTTCTGGCCGGCCGTGGCGGCCACCGCCACGATGGCGCTGCTGCACGTTCTCCCGCTGGGCGCCTTCGCCCCCGGCCTGTGGTTCGCCGGCGCGCAGTGGGCGCAGGGGCGCCGCCGCGTGATCCGCCTTCCCGCCGCGCAGTCACCCACCGGCGCCGAGCTCGACGTGCGCGGGATCCACGTAGCCGGCGCGGTGGTGAAGGGCGGGGCAGCGCCGGGCTCGCTGCAGGTGCAGCTGCCCATGGAGGGCTTCTGGAGCCGCATCGGCCGCAACCACCGAGTGCCGGATGCGCCGCTGGTCACGCTGGAAGGCGACGCGGCCCGCCGCACCGTGGAGCGCGCGATGCCGCTGGTGAACGGGCTGGGCGGGAGCCGCAAGGACGTGGAGGCCGCCGTGGCCACGCTGGCCGAGAGCGGCACGGCCGAGGCGCTGACCGAAGCGTGGTTCATGAAGGCCGGCGTGCGCCTGAGCGTGCTCGGTGTGGCAAGCAGCCACCGCACCGGCGGCGTGCCCGCCCCCGTCCACCGCGCGCTGGCACTGGAGATGGCGCTGCACGAAGAGAGCGAGCGCCGCGCCCTGCAAGGCGAGCTGACGCTGCTGGAGAGCGCCTGGCGCGAGGCCGAGGCCCTGGCCGACATCGCCGACCGGCTGTCGGATCCTGCCCTGGCGTGAAGTACGAAAGCACGGGGTACGGAGTACGGACCAGCGAGGGGCCGCGGGTCTGCCGCGCGGCATCGTTCCGCGAGCAGTAACGCACTCACGCACTCGCGCACTCACGCACCTGTTCAGCAGTCCGTGGGAATGACCGAAG
Organism: Longimicrobium sp.; assembly: GCA_035691085.1. Classification (GTDB taxonomy): domain Bacteria; phylum Gemmatimonadota; class Gemmatimonadetes; order Longimicrobiales; family Longimicrobiaceae; genus Longimicrobium. The sequence goes on along the minus strand of DASSJS010000339.1, from coordinate 2,627 downwards.
ACCTCGCCGTCTACACCGCCGCCGAGCGCGCCGCCACCGAGGGACGCGCCACCGTGCTGGCGACCATCGTGCGCTGCCGCGGCAGCACCCCGCGGGGGTGCGGCAGCAAGATGCTGGTGGACCCCGAGCGCGGGCTCACCGGCACCGTGGGCGGCGGCTGCGGCGAGGCCGAGGTGATCGAGGCCGCGCGGCTGGTGCTGGACACGGGGCTGCCGCAGCTGGTGCGCGTGGACCTGACCGAAGACCTGTTCTCGTGGAGCCCCGCCGTGTGCGGCGGCACCTTCGACGTGTTCCTGGAGCGCGTGCCGCCCGCCGCGGATTGATGAAGCAGGGGCGCCGTCCGTTGGCGTCCGGCCCCAGATGGTTTGGACCACACCCGGTTTCCGAGGGATCACTCCTTCCACCACCCAGAAGGACAACGCATGACCGCAGTTCAGACCCCGCTGCGCGCGGACCAGCTTTCCATGATCCGCGACGAGCTGATGCGCGCGCTGAACAAGCTGGAGCGCAGCCTCAAGATCAGCGGAGAGAGCGCCCGCCCGCGCGACCTGGAGCAGGACACTGTGGGCCGCCTGTCGCGCATCGACGCGCTGCAGAACGCGGGGCTCACCGCCAAGCTCGAAGACCGCGAGCGCGCGCAGCTGAGCCAGGTCGTGGGCGCGCTCCGCCGCATCGAGGACGGCACCTACGGCGCCTGCAACGGCTGTGGCGGCATCATCTCCATGGAGCGCCTGATGGTGTTCCCCGAGACCATGGCCTGCGACCGCTGCGCCCGCGGCAGCTGACCCAGCCGCCCGCCGGCGCGCCCGCGCCGGCCTCCAATCCCATCGCACAAAAGCCGCAACCGGCACGGCGCTCCCCCACCATCGGGGAGCGCCGCGCCGGTGTTCGTGCCGCCACAGGCTCTCAAAGCTCGAACAGTTTCTTCAGCGCCTCCTCGATGTCGTTCAGCGTTCCATCATCGACGACCGCCCCCGTCCACCGCTCGATGTCCACCGGGTGAAACACTGACTGCACGTCCGCCACTCCGATCAGCACCGCTGTCATTTCAGGGTCGACCATGGACAGCCAGGAGAGATCCGCTCGGACGATGTCCCCGGGCTCCGCTTGGAAGTGAGCCAGATCATCCATCGGGACGATGATCTGGTAACGTTGGCTTCTGGAATAGGTCGCCTCGGTGAGAACGATCCCGTACCTGTAGCCAAGTGAATCGCTTACGCCCACGCTGAGCAGCACCACTCTCCCTCGCCAGCTGAACGAGGCCGCTCCAAACCCCACCGTTGTGCCGGAACCCAGTCCGAGCGCCGTTGCGAGGAGTTCCCGCACCTGGGGCAGATGATGCGTGAGACGACCCGCGAGCCTGCCGAAGTCCACGGGGGCTACGGCAACCAGGCGGCTTGGGTAGATGTACGTGGGCCGGGTAAATCCCGTTTGCGGGTCGGCGGAAGCCGCTGGATCAACGATCAGGAACGCGGCGCCGAACAGGGCTTCGGTGGGCTTGGTGCTTCCGTAAGAGAACACACCATTGTCGTCCTCGTCGCACGTGGTGAGGAGCAGGTGCGGGCGCCGCTTGCTGTCGCCACCGGCCTCGAACTCCGGCGGGAGAAACCATACCTGCCCTGGATAGCGTTTCACGATCGTGCCTGTCGAGAATGAACAAGGCCGGACACCGCCCGGGTCCAGCCCTGGATGTATATCGGATGAATTCTCCTACGGTTGGCGGCGGCGTTCCTCCCGTCGTTCCCTGATCGCGCGGCGGCCGCGCTCGGCTAGCCTTGCGAATTCATCGTGGTCCGGCGGAGGGGTCTGGTCCACGAGCGGACGATCATCCCACCCGGGATCGGTGGCTGTGGGCGCTGGGGTGACCTTCGCGAGACTGGTGCGCTGCATTACAAACGCTCCTGAGCGCGGGGAACCCGTTTGCTGGAGTAGCCGAAGCGGATCGATGCCCGGCCACCGCAACTTTCAATGAGATCTAACCAAGTGCGGCGGAGGGTGTCAAGAGCGTCATTTCCGCCACCGTGGGTATGCTTTCTCTCTAATCCAACCACCTCGTCGACCGACGGTTCATCGCCCCTCGCGAGCGGGTCGCACCCGCCTGCGGGCGACTCGTCCCTGGCGCGTGTCGGGCGGCTCCATGCAGTGCGTTCTACTCAAAAGGCCGTGAGACGCCCCGCTGCCGGAAACTCCACGGAAACGTCCGAAGCGGGCGGGGTGCGGCGTTGAAACAGGAGACCATCGTGCGGCGTGCGCGCTGCCCGCGCTCACATCAGGCCGGAGAAGACACGGATGAAGGATGGATTCGTGAGGAGGCGTGACCCTCTGAAGGAGTGATTCCGGTGCCGCGCGCACGGCGTGGTTCAGCCGCAGCGCGCGATGCGGACCAGAGCGGTGGGGGATTCACCGCGAGATCGCCGCCCTGCACGGGCGGCTTTGCGGGCCGCCAACAACGGCGCTGCGCACCCGGGCGCGGGACTGGCCCCACGCAGACGCCGGCGCCCGCCCCGGCCGCGGGAGAGTGATGGCAGCAGCACCGCGCGAAGGCGGCCCTTCGCGCAAACCACCGGCCGGGCGCTTCCGTCGTCAACGGTCGAGCTCGGCGCCCGGCCGGGTGCCTCTCCGGACCG
>DASSJS010000338.1:0-19596 GCA_035691085.1 Longimicrobium sp. | reverse complement strand
GCTGGGTGCTGGGTGCTGGGTGCTGGGTGCTGGGTGCTGGGTGCTGGGTGCTGGGTGCTGGGTGCTGGGTGCTGGGTGCGGGGTGCTGGGTGCTGGGTGCTGGGTGCTGGGTGCTGGGTGCTGGGTGCTGGGTGCTGGGTGCTGGGTGCTGGGTGCTGGGTGCTGAGTTTCCGGATCATCATCCTGTCCGCCGGACACGTGCATGGCCCGGCAGCCACCTGGCTTCCGGCCGGGGAGATTATATTCCGCGCATTCCGCAGCTTGGAATAAAATCACCTTGGACACCACGGCCGCGAGCGCGGGGCAAGGGGGATGGGATGACGGAAGCCAGGACGCTGGTGAAGCTCGGGGCGGGGCTCGACGGATCCGATGCCCGTGCGTTATCCCGACGTGTGGCAGGGGGGAGCCGACGAGCGGGACGGCCCGGCCCGCGTCGGGCCAGGCGGAACTACGTGGATCCCTGGTCAGCCGGGCGACTCCGCCGAGGTGCGGATGCGGGGCGTGCTCGCGGGTGATTCCGTCGCCGGCACCTGGCTGTACAAGCACGCCCGGGCCGCTCCGTGATGCGGCGCCGGCCGGGTGGCGTCCCCGGAACATAGGTGAGGGGGGGAACGGATGGTGGACCCGTCTACCCGCTCGCGGTCCACGTTCCCTCGGGCACCTCCATCCATCACGGCGCGCGCGGAGGGATGGATCGGCCGGTCACCTCCGCAACGAAGACCAGTCGAGCGCCATTCCGCCACCCGGCGCGGGTGCCACGCGCGTGCCCAGCAGAAAGCGGTCGAGCCGGTTGTTGCGATGGGAGTGGGTGTACCCCACCACCTTCCAGCCGCTGAAGGTGCCCACGGCGGCGCCCACCACCACGTCGCTCGCCCAGTGCTTGTTGTTGTACATCCGCGACAGCCCCACCAGACTCGCCGCCGAGTACAGCGTGATGCCGGCCAGCGTCCTGTGCCGGGGCCAGTGCTCTCCGACCTCGGAGGCCGCCGCCGAGGCCGCGGCGAAGGCCGACGAGGTGTGCCCCGACGGCATCGAGGAGAAACGATCGTTCCGCAGGCCGCGCCCGAACCGGTAGTTGAACGGGTGGCCGGGGTCCTCCACGGGCCGCGCCCGCCCCGTCGCCGCCTTGGCGACACTCGTGATCGCCTGCGCCATCAGCACCGACTCGGCGGTGTGCAGCCCCAGGTCGGCCATCTGCGGCTTGCGCAGCACGCGTCCCGCCGCGAAGGTGGCCACCGGAAGCACCAGCGCGCCGGGCGACCCCAGCAGCCGCGCGCCCGTGGCCGTGTGCGACAGGAAGTGGTTCGCCTGCACGGTGCTGTCCTGCAGGTGGTTGGCCAGGGTGTGGTCGACCGGGAACATCGCCGCCGCGCCGGCGGCGAACGCGCCGGCGATGAGCAGGTCGCGGCGGGTGAAGAGCCTGCCCGAGCGCTGCGCGGCCGTGTCGGGCCTGGAAAGGTCCTGCGCCGCGGCGGGCGCGGCGGCGATCCAGACGCATGCGAGCGCCACGATCCCCCGGTTCATCATCATCGGTCCTCCCTCGTCGTGGTGGCCTCTGCCGGAGAAGCCCGGCGTCCGCCGGCCGTGCCGTTCAGCCGCGGATCAGCGGTGACGCGCACCCATCCCGGCCATCCCGCTCATCCCCCGGGCGTGGGCGGCGGGGTCGGTGGAGTTGGCGCGCAGGTCGAGCTGGAACTCGCGGTTGCGCGCGTCCACGCCCGGCCAGTGCGCGGGGTCGGCGGGGATCACGGCACCGCCCGCCGCGCCCATCCCCCCGCCAGGAATGGTGCGGCCGGTGGGGTTGTCGTAGACCGCCGTGAGCCGGTACAGGTGGCCGGGGCTCACCGGAACGGCGCGCAGGAAGGTGTGGGTGGGCATGCTCACCACCTCGCCGTCCGGGCGGCGCACGGGGCGGCCGTCCCAGAGCACCGTGCCGGCGGTGACGTCTTCGAGCCGCAGCGCCACCCCGTAGCGGTGCAGGTGCCCGCCGATGCCCAGGATGCGCGCGCGCACGGCCGGGCGGCCCTCCCACGAGCGCCGCGAGCGGCCGGGCGGCAGGTCCCACGCGCGCTGCGTTCCGGTGGGCATCACGTCCATCGAGAAGGGAACGATGGCCAGCGGGTGCACCCACGCGCCCTCGCCCTTCAGCGGCATCCGCACCCGCACGCGAACCCCGCTGAAGGCGGCGGCGCCCTCGTTGTGCAGCATGGCGGCGATGCGCAGCGGGTCGCCGCGGCGCAGCCGGTAGCCCACCAGCGACGGGAGGCGCACGGCCGGCGTCTCGCGCCCCGCCGCCACCAGCCGCAGCATGATCGGGTTGAACAGCCCACGGCGGTCGGGAACCATCACGATCACGTGGTGCAGCAGCCGCGCGGGTACGCTCCGCCCGCGCGCGTCCACCAGCTCCACCGTGTAGCCGTGCAGCCACCCGCCCACCGGCGCCGCGGCCTGCGTGGGCAGCACCTGCGCGTGGGACGCGCCCGCCACATCCACCGGCGCCGATTCGATCACCAGCTCGCCGCGGGCGCGGTCCTCGTACACACGCATGCTGCCCGCCGGCCGCGAGGCGGCGGGCGCCGTGGCGGCGCCGGCGAACAGCACGGCGCCGGCAAGGCGGCGGATGGCGAGTGCGAGCTTCAACGGCTGCCTTTCATCGAGGCCGGCGCGTGCCGGGAACGCCGTCGCCCGCCAGGCCGCGGCGGTGGCGGAAGCGACTCTCCAATCTCGCCCGGCCGCCTTACGGCAGCATTACGCGGCGGGATCGCGCGCCGCCTGGCCGGCACGTGCGAGGGATCCCGGCCACCCGCCGCCCGTCTCACCGGCAGCTCCCCTCGCCTCGGTCGGCGGAGCGGGGCCCACCGGCGGTGATGTATTCCCACGCGTAGCCGCGGGGGCGCAGCGTCAGCTTGAGCACGCCCGGGTACCGGTTCATGCGCACCACGCTGCCGCGGAGCGGGGCGCCGAAGCCGTGTCGCTCCGCGCCGCCGGTGCCCACCACGAACGAGCGGATGCCGCGGCGGTCGGGGCGGCCGTCGGCGTCCAGGGGGTCGAAGCGCTCATAGTCGTGGTCGTGCCCCTGCACCACCAGTTCGGCGCCGACGGCCTCCAGGTCGCGCCAGAGGGGAGCGACGGCGGCGGTGCTGCCGTGCCGCCCCGAGGTGAACCGGGCACGGTGCCAGAAGGCCAGCACGCAGCGCGCGGGGTGCGCGCGCAGGTCGTCGCGCAGCCAGCGCTCCTGCTCGCTCCCCGCCCTGGTGTCGGCCTCGCTGTTCAGGGCGACCACGTGCCAGGCGCCCAGGTCGAAGCTGTACCACCCCTTGCCGCGCGGGCCCGCCGCCGCGCCGAAATAGTCGAAGTAGGCGTCGCCGCCCTCGCGAACGTATTCGTGGTTCCCCGGCGTGGGGTGCGTCCGCGCGCGGAAACGGCCCCACGCGGGGTCGTAGCAGTGGCTGAAGTCGTACGCGCTGCCGTCGGGATACGCCTCGTCGCCCAGCGCCAGCACCTCGCCGGGGATGCTGTCCAGCAGCGCGGCGGTGGCCTGGTCGTCGGTGCGGTGGCAGTCGCCGATGTCGCCGGCGGCCAGCACCACCACGTCGCGCGGGGCAGGCGGCCGCGCCCGCCCTTGCGCGCCCGCCGGCGCGGCGCAGGCGAGGGCCGCCAGCAGCGCCCATCCAGCTCCCCGTTCAAACGACTTTCTGATCAAAGCACGCCTCGATGGGTTGGCGATCCTTCACGGAACGGGCCGCGAACGTCCTCGGCACCGGGCCGCGGCGGCGGAACAGCCAGTCGCCGCTGCGTCTCGGGCTCTCACGCATCGGCATGATGCCCTCCCTCACACCGTCTCGGCGGCCACGCCGCCGTACAGCCGGTATTCGCGGCCGCGGATGGCCACCACGAAGGCGGGGACCAGGAACAGGGTGATCGGCGTGGACAGCGCCAGCCCGCCGATCACCGCCAGCGCCAGCGGCCGCTGCAGCTCGGCCCCGGCGCCCACGCCCAGGGCCAGCGGGAGGAGGCCGAACAGCGTGCACAGCGTGGTCATCAGGATCGGCCGCAGGCGGGTGCGCGCGGCCACGTGGATCGCCTCGCCCAGCGGCTCGCCCTCGTGGCGCATGCGGTGATAGGTGAAGTCGAGGAGGATGATCCCGTTCTTCACGATCAGCCCCACCAGCAGCACCATCCCCATCAGGCTGGAGACGTTGAGCGGCGTTCCGGTCACCAGCAGCAGCGCCATCGCGCCCACGAACGAGAGCGGCGCGGCCAGGGTGATGATCAGCGGCTCGATGAACGAGCGGAACTGGATCACCATCACCGCGATCACGCTGAGCGCGGCCAGAGCGAGCACGGCGATCAGCGACTTGAACGCGCCCTGCTGCCCCGCGTACGCGCCGCCGATCTCCACCCGCACCCCGGCGGGCGCGGGGTGCGCGGCCAGGATCCGCTTGACGTCGGCCATCACCGCGCCCAGCGAGCGGCCCTCCACGCCACCGGTGACGGCGATGGTGGGGCGCTGGTTCTCGCGGCGCAGCTCGGCGCGCTCGGTGCCGTTGACGATCGTCGCGACCGAGCCCAGCGGCACGTCGCCCCCCGTCGCGGCGCTGAAGACGGGGAGCGTGGGAAGGCGCAGCGGGTCGAAGCGCACGTCGTCGGGGGCGTGGACGCGCACGCCCACCGTCCGGTCGCCCGCGCGCACCTGGCCGCCTTCCACGCCCAGCAGCTCGGCCGCCAGCTGGGTGTTGATGTCATCCCCCGTCAGGCCCACGCGGGCGGCGCGCGCGGGGTCGATCCGCACGTGCATCTCGGGGGCGGGCTCGCTCACGCCGCTCTGGAGATCGACCAGGCCATCCACCTTCTCCATCGGCCTGGTGATCGTCTCCGCGTACGCCTCCATGCGGGCCAGGTCGTCGCCGAAGAGCTTGATCTCCACCGGGCTGGCGCTGCCCGCCAGGTCGTTGATCACGTCGGAGAGGATCTGCACGAACTCGATGTTCAGCCGCGGCAGCTGCGACTCGATCTTTCCGCGCACCTCGTCGATCACCTCCACCGAGCTGCGATCGCGCCGCGACGGCGCCTTGAGGCGGACCACCATGTCGCCCACGTTCTGCTCGGTGGCGAACAGGCCCAGCTCGGCGCCCGTCCGCCGGCTGATCCCCTCCACCTCGGGCGTCCGCATCAGGATGCGCTCGGCCACGTGCAGCTGCCGGTCGGTCTCCGCCAGGTCCGTCCCGCCCGGGGTGAAGTAGTCGAGCACGAACGCGCCTTCGTCCATCTCGGGGAGGAACCCCGTGCCCACGAAGCGCTGGGCCAGGTATCCCGCGATGATCAGGACGACGGCGACCGCGAAGAGCCGGCGCGGATGCTTCAGCAGCCGCGCCAGCGTCCTCTCGTACGCCTCCGTCAGCCGCCGCAGCCCGCGGCCGATGCGTGCCGGGATGCCGCGGAGGCCGGGGCGCACGGCCTCGTTCTCGTCCTCTTCCTCACCCTCCCGGATCAATTGGTCCGCCAGCAGGGGGATGATGGTGAGCGCCACGGCCAGCGAGACGAGGACCGCGAGCGAGAGGGTGATGGACAGCGCCTTGAAGAACTGGCCGACCACGCCCTCGAGCAGGCCGAGCGGGAGGAAGACGACGACCGTCGTCAGCGTGGACGTGGTGACGGGCCAGATCAGCTCGTCCACCGCGTCGCGGATCGCGGCCCTTCGATCGGGGGTGAAGGCCAGGTGGCGGGCGATGTTCTCGGTGACCACCACGCTGTCGTCGATCACCAGCCCGATGGCGATGGCCATCCCGCCCAGCGTCATCAGGTTGAAGGTCTGCCCCAGCATCCACATCCCGAACACGCTGATCGCCATCGTGATGGGGATCGATGCCGCGCTGATGGCGGTGATGCGGCCGTGGCGCAGGAAGAAGAGGAGGATGATCACCGCCAGCACGGCGCCCACGATCATCGCGTCGCGCACGGAGCCGACGGCTTCGTTCACGAGCACGGCCTGGTCGTAGACGGGCTTCAGCCTCATCCCGCGCGGCAGGGTGCGCTGCAGCGCCGCCATCTCCTTCTCCACGCTGTCGGCGATGGCGACGGTGTTGCCGCCCACCTGGCGCGAGATGTTGATCAGCGCGGCCGGCTTGCCATCGCCCGCCACCAGCGCCACGTGGTCCTCGGTCCCCATCACCACCGTGGCCACGTCGCGGACGCGGGTGCCGGGGCGGACGACGACGTTGGCGACGTCTTCGGCGGTGTGCGCCTCCATGTCGGTCACCACCAGGTACTGCTGGTAATCCTGCGTCTCGCGCCCCACGGCGGCGGGCTGGATGCCGGTGCTGATCGCGTTCGCCAGGTCGGTGTAGCTGAGGCCCAGCGTGGTCATGCGCACGGGGTCGGCGATCACCTCCAGCTCGCGCACGTCGCTCCCCTGTACCTCCACGCGGCTGACGCCGGGGATGCGGGAGATGACGGGGCGGATCAGGTAGACGCCGGCGTCGTAGAGGTCGGTGGTGCCGCCGCCGGTCAGGTTGTAGCTGAGGATGGGGAAGACGGTGGGAGTCAGGCGCTCCACCTGCAGCTGCACGCCGGCGGGAAGGTCGCCCTGCACCTGGTTCACGCGGGCCTGCGTGAGCTGCAGCGCCTGCGCCATGTCGGTGCGCGGCGCGAAATCGACCGAGATCTCCACGCTGCCGCGGATGGAGCGGCTGCGCACGCGCCGCACGCCGGGAACGTTGCTCACCGCCTCTTCCAGCGGGCGGGTGATGGCGAACACCACCTGCTGCGCGTTCAGCGCCGACCCCTGCGCGATCACCGCCACGTGCGGAAAGGTGAGCTCCGGGTAGATGGCCGACGGGAGCCGCGTGGCCGCCCAGATGCCGCCCACGCTCAGCAGCGCCACGGCCAGGTAGATGAATCGCCGTTGCGCGGCGAGCGTGTCCACCAGCTTCATGGCTTCTCCGCCGCCGTCGTCGTCGTTGGAGCCTGCGAGCGGACGTGCGCGCCGTCCTGCACGCCGTAGGCGCCCTGCGCCACCACGGTCTCGCCGCCGCTCAGCCCCCTGGTGACGGCCACCACGTCCTCGCGCCGCTCGCCGACGGTGACGGGGGTGGCGTGGGCGATCCCCTTCGCATCGACCACGAACACCTGCTGTCCCCCTTCCGCGGGGACCACCGCGGCGGCGGGGACGGTGACCACGTTGGCCTGCCGGGCCACGTCGATGGTGGCGAACACGTCCTGCCCCACGAAGAGGCGGCCGGCGGGGCGGGTGAGGGCGGCGCGCACGTCCACGCTGCCGTTCGCGGTGTCGATCACCGCGCCGATGCCGGTGACCACGCCGTCGCCCAGCGCGGCGCCGCCCGCCGCGCGGCCCACGCTCAGGTGCACCGGCTGGCGCGGCTGGATGCGGCCGGCCTGGTCGGGCGGCACGGAGAGGTGGATCTCCAGCCCGCTGGGGTCGACCACCTGGACGAGCGTCGTGGCAGGGTCGGCCTGCGCGTTGAGGCGCGCGTTGACGGCGGCCACGATCCCGGAGATCGGCGAGCGCATGACCGCCTGGGCCGCCGTGTTGCGCGCGGCGATGGCCGCGGCGTTGGCGTCGGCCAGCGCGGCGGCGGCGGTCTCGGCGTCCTTCCTGGGCAGGATGCCGGCGTCCGCCAGCCGGCGCGCGCGGTCGTACGCCTGCTGCGCGGTCACGCGGGCCACGTCGGTGCGCCGCACCTCGGCGGCGAAGACGGTCTGGTCGAGCGCTACCAGCGGCTGGCCCCGGCTCACCGCCTGGCCGGTGGACACGTAGATGCGGACCACGCGCGCCTGCGCGGGCGAGGCCAGCTCGGCCACGTGCCCCGGCGCCGCGTCCACCAGCCCCAGCGCGGTGACGGTGACCGCGAACGGCTGCACCTGCGCCACCGCCGTCTGCGCCACGACCTCGGGCGTCACCTCCGCCTCGCCCTCGCCTTCCTCCGCGCCGCCCTTGTTGCCGCAAGCAGCCAGCGCGAGGATGGCCATCCCCATCGTTATCGCCCGGAGCGAGCGGTGAACGAACGCGTTGGCCTTCTCCCTCGCTCCACCCCTTGTGATGTCATCCTGAGGGCGACCACCCATCATCCCGGAATGCGGAGATTGCCGCAGCCCGAAGGATCCATGACCGGCGCGCGCGCTCCGGCCGGGGATGTCGCACCGAGAGGCTATGGATCCTTCGGCCTGCCGGGACCCGTGCGATGAAGAGCCAGTGACGGCCGGCCTGAATGGAAAGTCCCGGAGCCCGGCTCCGCACCGGCGGCTGAAGCCGCAGCAACAACTACGAGAAGCCTCGCAAACTGCGCGAGGCTCCACCCCTCGGCGGCGGACGGTCCCCGGCGCCCGTTCATGTCCCGGGGCCAGCGAAGCCGGCGGGCGGCTCAGGATGCCCTGCAAGGTGTTGTGCGCGTTCATCATCCACAGTGATGGGACGATTCCCATCCCCCTCCACTTTCGCACGTTCGCATTCTCGCACTTTCGCAATTCGCTCATTGCGCGCTCCCCACGATGCGGGCCAGCGCCGCGGCACTCTCGGCGGCGCGCAGGGCGGCCAGGTCCTGCACGTACTGGCGCAGCACGTCGCGGGCGGCGCGGCGCGCGTCGATCACGGTGGTGATCGGGAACGCTCCCTCGCGGTATCCCTGGGTGGACAGGGCGACGACGCGGTTGGCGTGCGCCAGCAGCGCGCGGCCGCGCTCCACGCTCACCGCGGCGGCGGCGCGGCTGCGCTCCGCCGCCGCCAGCGCCGCGGCGCCCTCGCGCTGCGCGGCCAACAGCTCGGCCTGCGCGCGCTGCAGCCCGGCCCGCGCCGCGGCGATCGGTCCGCGGTTGCGGTCCCATAGCGGCACGGGGATGGAGATGCCGAAGGTGGGCAGATATCCCTTCTCGCCGCCCGTGGGGTCGTGCCATTCGACCCCCGCCGTGACGGACGGCGCGGCGAAGCGGTTGGCGCGCTCCACCGCGACGGACGCGGTGCGCGCCTGTACGTCGGCCTGCGCGGCGGCGGTCCGCAGCGGCACCGCGCCGCCGCCAGCCGATGCGGGGACGGCGGGCGCCAGCGCCGGCAGCGAGGCCAGCGAATCGGCCAGGATGATCGTCGAATGCGCGGACGGGATCCCCATCAGCGCCTGCAGGTCTAGGAGCGCCGAAACGGCGGCGAGCGAATCGGCCAGCGCGGTGCCCTGCAGGCCGCCCTGCGCGACCAGGGCCAGCTCCACGTCCAGCTCGCTGGCGTCGCCGGCCTGCTGGCGGGTGCGGGCGATGCGCACCAGCTCATCGCCTTCGCGCTCGGTGCGCGTGGAGAGGAGGTAGAGCTCGCGCGCCGCCGCCGCCTGCACGTACGCGCTGTCCACGGCGAAGCGCACGGCCGCCTGCTCGATCTGGAGCCGGTAGCGCGCGCCCAGCGCCCCCAATTGCGCGGCGCGGATGCGGGCGCGGCGCAGCCAGGGGAACTCCAGCGGCTGGTCGGCCGTGAGATGGTATTGGGGGGCGGATTTGGAGTAGTCGGCCGCCACCGTGGGGTTGGGGAACGCCCGCGCGGTGACGGCGTCGGCGCGCGCCAGCGCCTCGTCGGCCGCGGCGAGCGCCACGCGGCTGCCGTTGGCCAGCGCCGCGGCGCGAGCCTGCTCGAGCGTCACGCGCTGCTGCGCCGCGCCGGCGACAGGTGTCGCCAGCGCCGCGCCGATCAGGATGGTAGAGAGCCGAACCCGCATCGCCTCCGTGCCGCCGCCTGGGAATGAGAGATTCCCAACGTGGGACGCCGAACCTTACGGGAGGATAACGGGATTCAGCGTCACACCCGCCGCATCCCTCGAAGGAGTGCTGGAAGATGTGCCGGTTCACTGCGCAATAAATGTCTCATGTGTGACGAACTTGTCTCGCTACTCAACGGCCGGAGGCAGGGACGCGCCTGGCATTCCGTTGTTGGATAACACTTTATACGCATACTCATCCGAGGCATGGCTGATGCCTCAAGCATGACTGCGGCACGTCGGCCGCTTCTTACCTGGAAGCGCTCAAGCGCTTCTCCCGCCACGCGTCCCGCCGGTTCGATCGCCTCATTCAGGAGACCCCACACATGAGAACTTTCCACACACCTCCACTGAGACGCAGGATGGCCTACCTGCTTTCCCTCCCCGCCGCGATGGTGGTTGCGGCTTGCGCCTCGGGCGTGAGCGGACCGCTTCCCGTACGGGGGACCCTGGTGAGCGGCTACGTGCAGTCACTGGACGGCCGGCCCGTGCGCGGCGCCGCAGTCCAGGTGGCGAGCGGCGGCACGGGTGTCACCGACGCGCGGGGCCGGTTCGCCATCCCCAACGTGCGGCCAGACGAGCGTGCGGCGATCTGGGTGACCAGCGACTCGTTCGTCACGGCGTCTGCCGCGTACCCCGTGCGCTCCGGATACGAGACGGTGGCCAATTTCGACCTGATTCCGCGCACGCCGCCGCGGCCGCTCGACGCGAGTCGCGGCGGGCGAGTGCCCATGGGGTCGGGCGGGTGGGTGGAGATCGAGCCGGGTTCGCTGGTGAACACAGCCGGGCAAGCCGTGCAAGGTGACGTGCTGGTGAGCGTCACGTACATCGACCCCGCCGATCCGCGGCAGGTGCGCGCGGCGCCGGGGAACTACACTGCGGTCGACTCGCTGGGCCGGATGCAACTGCTGCGGACGTTCGGCATGGCCGACATCCGCGCCGTGGATGGCGCTGGGCGCGAGCTTCGTCTGGCCCCTGGCCGCACCGCGGCGCTGGAGTGGCCCCGAGTGGATGGCGGGGACCAGGGCGCGCTCTTCCGGCTGGCATCCGGCGGGGACTGGCAGGTCACCGGTGGTGTGCGAGGCCCCATCGGGAACTTTGGCACCTGGAACTTCGACTCGTGGTGGTCGTATGCGTGCCTGGAGGTAGGCGTGGTTCCCAAAACCGTTGGATTGATGGTGCATGCCCACGGGCCGGGGTGGGACACGAGTGCCGCCACAGACGGTAACGGGACCGCGATGATCCCCGTTGAACCCGGTGCGCAGGTGACCCTCTACACCACGTCTGACCGGCCGAACAAGGTCATCACCGTCACATCAGGCCCGGTCGGATCCTCAATCAGCACGCCGATCAGCTGCCCAACCGATGGTGGCGTGACCCATGCCCTTCTCAGTGTGGCTCTACTCCCACCGACAGGAACGGGCACATTGAGCTACCGGGCGGCGGGTCTGTACTCCCTCGCGCACTAGTCCCTGGTGGCGGCTGATATCCGCCAACGAAGGTCACCGGGCCTTTCTTCGAAGTCGAAGCAGGGCCCGGCTTCGTTCTATGGTCGCTCGAACGATGCGGTCGATGCTCTACCGTTCGACGTTCGACGACGGTCCCACCGGCAAAAACACCTCGAACTCGTTCCCCTCCGCCGTCGAGCGCGCCAGGCGGAGCGAGCCGCCGTGCGCTTCGGCCACCCAGCGGGCGATGGGAAGGCCCAGGCCGGCGCCGCCGGTGGCGCTGACGGCCTCGAGCGAGCGTGCCCGGTCCACGCGGTAGAAGCGCTCGAAGATGCGCTCGGCCGCATCGGAGCCGATCGGCGGGCCGGCGTCCTTCAGCCGCATCACGTAGCCGCCGTCGCTGCGGGCCAGGTCCAGCCGCACCCGGCCGCCGGGGCGCGAGTACTTCAGCGCGTTGTCGAGCAGGTTCAGCAGCAGCCGGTGCAGCAGCGGCTCGTCGCCACGGTAGGGGAGCTCGCCCTCGGCGTGGCAGGAGAGGCCGATGCCGCGCCGCACGGCCAGCGAGCGGACGGCGCGCACGCACTCGCCCGCGAGCTCATCCAGGTACAGCTCGCCGGGGCGCAGCGGCTGCTGGCCGGCGTCGGCGCGGGCGAGCAGGAACAGGTCGTCCACGATGCGGCTCAGGCGGCGCGCCTCGTGGCTCACCACGCCCAGCGCCTCGCGGTACTCGCCCTCGGCGCGATGCGGCTCCGAGAGCGCGATGTCGGCCTCGCCGCGCAGGATGGAGACGGGGGTGCGCAGCTCGTGGCTGGCGTCGGCCATGAACTGGCGCTGCTGCTCGATGGACTGGTTCAGCCGCGCCAGCAGGTCGTTGAACACTACCGCCAGCCGCCCCAGCTCGTCGCGCTCATTTCCCACCGGCAGCGCCTCGCTCAGGTTCGCGGCGCCCAGCCGCGCCGCCCGCTCGCTCATCGCCACCACCGGCGCCAGCGAGCGCCGCGCCAGCAGGTATCCCCCCGCCCACGCCAGCAGCAGCACCAGCGGGATGGAGACCAGCAGCACGGCGCGCGCCTCCTCCAGCGCCTCCTGGCGGTCGTGCAGCGGCTGCTCCATCGCCAGCACCATCGGCTCGCCCTCCAGCCGCAGCGGGGTGACGAACACGCGGTAGCCGCCTTCGTCATCGGCCAGCGTGAAGAATGACGGCCGGTGGCGCGGCGAACGCCGCAGCTCCGCCGCCAGCGCGGCCGGGTCCAGCGGCGGGCCGTGCCCTTCACCGGGTATCATCGCCGGCGCGGGGCTGGCCGCGAGCGGCCGCAGTGCCGAGTCGAGCACGGTCACCCGCAGTGTGCCGAACTGGATCTCCTTCACCGTCTCGCTGGCCGCGTCGGCGTTGGTGGCCACCTCCTCGCGCTCGTCGCGCAGCGCGTCGGCGAAGGCGCCGGCGCTCTGGCGCAGGTATTCGTCGGTGCGGCGCAGCGTGGAGCGCGCGGTATAGGCGTAGGCCACGGCCGCGAAGGCGATCAGCAGCACGCCCAGCGTGGCCGCGTGCCACAGCGCCAGCCGCGCGCGGACCGACTCAAGCATCCGTGCCGGCCGATGGCGCGGCGAGCTGGTAGCCGGCGCCGCGGCGGGTGTGGATCAGCGGCGGGCCGGCGGCGTCGACCTTCTTGCGCAGGCGGTTGACGTTGACCTCGATGGCGTTGGAGAAGGGGTCGTGGTTGTCGTCCCACACGTGTGCCGTGAGGTCGGCGCGGCTGACGACGGTCCCGGCGTTGCGGGCGAGGTACTCCAGCAGCGCGTACTCCTTGGGCGTGAGCGGAAGGGGGCGGCCGGCGCGCGTGGCGCTCTGCGCGCGCGTGTCCACCGTCAGGTCGGCCACGGTGATGGTGCCGGGGAGCAGCTCGGGCGCGCGCCGCATCAGCGCGCGCAGCCGCGCCAGCAGCTCGCCGAAATCGAAGGGCTTGGTCAGATAGTCGTCGCCCCCGGCGTCGAGCCCGGTGATCTTGTCGGCCACGGTGTCGCGCGCGGTGAGCATCAGCACGGGAAAGGTGCGGCCGCGCGCCCGCAGCTCGCGGCAGACCGCGAAGCCGTCCTTCCCCGGCATCATCACGTCGAGGATGGCGGCGTCGTAGCGGTTGAGCACGGCCAGGTACAGCGCCCGCTCGCCGTCACGCGCCCAATCGACCGCGTAGGCTTTTTCGCGTAGCCCCCGCGACAGCATCTCGCCCAGCCGAGGATCGTCTTCCGCCAGCAGCACCCGCATGGTAATCCGCCTCGTCAAGACCCCGTGGCCAGGGCAATTCCCGGTCGAGCAGGGCGAATGAATTCGCTGCAACAACCACACGGCGTTGCGATACCCCTCCCGTGAGAGCAAGATGCAGAGAATACAAGGGTTTTTCAGGGCTGTACGCGCAACTTGCAGTGCCAAACCCGGGGATTCAAGCAGCTTGCACGGTGGCGTTGACACCGCAGTTGACACCCTGATGGATATGCAGCGGCCCGGTTCTGCGCTACCCCACGGAGTGTCTACAGGCCGCGCACCCCTGCAAGCGAGGGGCGGACGGCGGGCGCGGAGGGACAAGCCCCCACTCGCCCGCCGAATTGGGAAAGCCGGTCGCCAAGCGGGGGTTGTGCAGCGCCTGATGGGGTGAGCAGCCGATTTTTCAAAAACGGAACGGCAGGCGAGCGGGGAGACAAGCCCCCCGCTCGCCTGCCGTGTGGGGTTAACGAAGGACGTAATCTGGCGTCCGCTCTGTTACCTCCCCGCCACGTCGGGTGAATAGATCGGACCTTCGTACGGCTGCACTCCCACGAGACAAACGGCTGCGCGCCGAAGCGCAAACGTCTCTGTTGTATCCCTCACGAGCTGACCGGCCACAGCCTTTGCCTGACTGACGTAGTTCGCGGGCATAGGCGAACCGACGGTCACGAGGGTGTGGGTGCTGGGTCCACCTCCGCAATTCCGTTCGTGACCCTGCGTATCGACCAGATCGGTGTAAGCAATTCCACCGCCGGGATACATCGACCAGATCAGCGTCCGGATGGCGTATACCCTCGCCTCCAAGGACGCTCCTCGGTCCGCCGCTATTTCTTTCGCGGTTTCGAAGAGTTGCCCGTCACGCAAGGCAATCGCCGGGCGTGTCAGGAGGTCAAGATAGGCGGTGTCCGCAGACGCTCGGTTGTCGCTGAACGCTCGGGCGATGGCTCCTCCCGCGCTTCTGCACGTCCGCAGGATATTGGCAGCCCACGCGAGTTTCGGGTGCGGGTGCCGGGTTGCGATGACCTGCGCGGCCAAACGGCAATCGTTTCGGTGGTGGATGGAGTCGGGATTCGCTTGTGCACGCGCGCTGCGCAGGTCCGACACAGCGGCTATCAGCGCGACGAGGCTTACAATCGCAATTCGCGTGTAGCTCATGGTTCAATACCTTAGCTGGCAGGGGAAGTAAGCAGGTGGAACGACACCCGATGTCGTTTGGTTCGTGTGGCCCTGGCGCGGGTCGTTCATCAGCGCATTGACCACGAAAGCTTTCCAGACGTCATCTCGGAACCAGTCCCCCAATGTGCGTATTCCACCGAGATCGAGAACGTAGACCACCTGGCGCTCAACCTCTTCGTGCTGGTTATGGTTCCGAACGTATTGTAGCATCACATCAACGTGCGAGTTTGTCTGTTGAAGTCCCGCGCCTTCGTGCTTCCGCGCGAGGGTCAAGACTGTTCCCAATTGCGATTGAGTGCAGTAGTACGCGGTGTTCCCGTTGATGTCCAGTCCAGCTACCCCGTAGTGCTGCATCTGATACCACGCATCCGAGGAATTCCACGCGCGGCTGAGGTGAGTCGTCACGGGGACTTGGGGAATTGAGTCCATGAAGGCCCACCCCTTGTTGGGACCGTCCGTAATCTCATGCGCCGGAATGTTGCTGGCCGGGAGAGTATCCGCGCGGGTGTGCGCCAAATCCCCCGCGTTCGTCGGGGGGTAGGGCAAGTCACCGTGTCCTCGCTCGGCGGGGTCCAGCCTGAGTCTCTGCCATCTCCGCGCTCTCACGCCAACCTGCAAGGAATCCGAAGATGGTACCCCGTTGGCCTTGCCCGACACCTTCATCAGCCCGCTCACCGCCATCTCCCCCCTCCAGGTATCGGGACCGGTGGGGCCGGGGATCGTGTGACCAGCGGAATCGACAAAGGCCCACGTGAGCTCGGTCAACACCGCACTTGACGGGAGCGGACGCGCGGTACAGGTGATGGTCTCTGCGCGGTTCGGCGTGGGCTTGTCACACGACAGTTCGATTTTAGGATCTTGCCCGCCGCAGACACTTCCGGTTCCTGTGGAAGACAACCGAACATCAGCACTGATAGAGTTGCACTGCGGACTCTCCGGCTTGCTCCGCACGTACGCCGTCTGCATCTCGACATAGGCCGATACCTGCACTCGGCCGGGACCGGGCGGGCGGAAGTTGCAGACGGTCTTGCGCTCGCACTCATATATGTACTCTCCCGGCCAGCTGAAATCGGGCTCGTCCGAGAGCGAGTCACCGGGGAAGAACTTCCAGACCAGATCACCGGCGGGAAGATACCCGGACAGCGGCGGGTTGATGAACTTCAGTCCGTACAGCGGTTCCGCCGTGTACGTGATAGTGCCCGATGCGTCCGGCGCGGTCTCCGTCACCTGGAACGGGCTGGGCACCATCGTGGCTGAGACCGTGTAGCCGCCGGACAGCTTGATGTAACTCGGGATCATCACGCCAAAGTTCGGGTCCCACGACGTGAGCGTGTTCACCTTCAGGAACCCGTCCAGCGTGCTTGGAAAGTCGTTGCTGTACAGGCCGACCGCCGCGCCCTCGCCCGTGCCGCGCAGCAGTATTCGCCCGGTGTGGGTTCCGAACTGGTCGTACGTGTAGGTGATGGTGACGGGCGCCCAGGGATCGGCGCCGCCCGTGTAGTTCTGCGCCAGCGCCCCATTGCCACACGGCCACGCGGGCGGGCGCTCGTTGCATTCGGGGTTCCACTCGCCGCTCACGCTCCCGCTTACCTCGAACACTACCCACGTATTGGCCGGAACACTTCCCAAGCTGATGCTGGGGCCGGGAGTGCCGCCGGTGTTCGGTGGTGGGGGTAGTACCTGGCTGCCGAGTGACACGGGCTCGGTAAGCCCCGCGCGAGCACTGCCGGAAGGCTTCAGCCCCGGAGCCAACAATTCGCGGCTGTCGCACGCCGTGAGCGCGGTCGTACAGACCCCGCCTAGCACCAGCAGTCGAATCATGAAGCGTGTTTTCATGCGTCCTCTCAATTTCGTTTCTGTCGCGAAAACAACGTTTCTACCGCCGCCAACGTACACAGGGCTTGGTCAGCACACCTCCTGAATCGTGGTGACAGGCGGGCAGCGCCCCAAGGATGCGCGCCCCGCTCTGGAACCGCAACGCTACCAAATACGCGGTAGCAGCCGCGTGAGCCGTCCCGTTTCTGTTTCGGTGGGGAGCATCGGGCCAAAGGGCACCGGGGCAACGACTAGGATGCCGTAGCCGCGTTTACCCACGCGGGTATCTCCCACCCGTGCCGTGCGTAAAGCTCTCGCAAAATGGTGATCAGCTCCGACGCCGCGCGGTCGTGCTCGGCGGGAGGGATCAAGCGTAGAAACGGCTTGAGGACGAGCCCGGCGCCACCGTCCTTCACCTCGATCGCGCCCGCCAGCACTGCGTCTCGATACCAGCGTTCAAGCCGGATCAAGTTGCGCTTTTGCGGCTTGCGCCCGAGCAGGACATGGTGGAGGGTTCCGGGTGTCACGCCCGTTTCCTCCGCCACTGCTTCGCGGCTGGTCACCATGATCCGCCTTCTGAGCGCGCTCCGCAGCGTGCGCAGCTCCGCAGGGCTGAGACTCGCCGCACCCCGCGACACTGCCTCACGGACCCAGCGCGGAGGCGCCACCCCTGAATCCGCGTATGCGCCAATCACGACCTCCAACGCGAACTCGCGGATGAACCGTCTGCGCACGTGTTTCGGGAGGCGCGGAAGGAGGCATGCGAACTCCGCCTCGGCATCGGCAAAGCTCAACTCGCTGCCCGCCGGAGTCGGGTCACTCACCGGCGGTTTCAGCATTGCCGCCAGCACGAAGCCGCTCCGCGAATTCCAGCAGGCCCGGCGGTGGTGTCAGGCCACGCTCCCCGTACATCTCGACCAGCCTGCGAACGAACTCTCTCGCGCTGCGGTCGCGTGCTTCGCCCGGCGGGAGCCCGCAGAGGCCATGGACGAACTCCGCGTACTCGTCCGCTGTCTCCCGGGGCGTCATTGCGTCGGCAAGGTCTCAGGCCACACGGCGCCAGATCTCCTTGCGCAGTGTGTCGGCCTCTTCGGCAATCGCCCTGTCGTTCACGCGCGCGGCCATGGCAAACGCGCGCCGCGCCACGTCCTGCGTGTGCGCGGCGTCAATCCCCGGCGCCTCGCTCCCGGTGCGCGCCAGGTCGAGAAGCAACCGGGCGGCGTCCGGCGACTCACCCAGCCGGCCGATCGCGCTGACGGCGTCGAACCACGCGTTGGCGAGTGTATCCACTTCTCCAGCATATCCCGCCGCGCGCACGAGCAGGACGAGCGTGGAAATCCGTTCCACGCCCGCGCGGCGCCCCGGCACGATCCCCCGCAGCATCGCGAGACACGTGGCGCCGTTCGCATGCGGGTCCTGCTGAAGCATCACCGCGGCAATGTCGTGGATCACCAGTGCCGCCGCGTGACCGTCGCCCAGCTCGCGTAGCGCGGACTCGCCGTGCAAACGGGCGGTCTCGAGATCCCCAGCCCTTGCCGCCATCCGCATCAGTCCGTGCCGTGCATGGGCACGTAGCGTCCGGAGCCCGGCGCGCCGCCCCAGCGTCAGTGCCCGCCTGTAGCTCCGCCGGGCGCGTTCCACGTCATCCTTGCTCTCGTGTAGCCTGCCGAGCGCCAGCAATGCGTTGCCGTAGCTGGCGCTGTCCCCCATCCGGCGCGCGAGCGCGAGCGCGCGCCGAAACCACGTTCCGGCTGCGGTGTCGCGCCCGTAGAGGCTCAGCAGGGCCCCCGCCCTGATGAACGGGGCAGCATCGTCGGGGCTGGCAGCGGCGGCGGCCTGCGCGAACGCGATGGCTGTTCGGTCCAGCTCGGCGCGCACGGCCCAATCCGCCACCACCTCGCAACACTCGGTGATCCGCAAACGCTCATCGTGCCCGTTCCGCAGCAGCTCACCCACCTCATTCAGGCTGGAACGCAGAGGAGCATCGCCAACGGTGGCAACCAGCCGGTCGAGGTTCGCGAGCGATCCGGCCACGAACAGCGCCGTGCGCTGGTCAGGTGTGGCCGCAGCCCAAAGAAGCACGTCACGGCACGTGTGCCAGAGCAGCAGCCCCAGGTCGCCCCCAACCTCGTCGAGGACCGCCGCACCGTCGAACGGTTCCGGAAAGGCCGGGTCGCGCAGCAACGCGGGGTCGGCGCACCAGCGCCGTCCCGTTCGTCGTGGCGGTGGCTTGAAGGAGCGATGCAGCATCGTTCGAGGCCCGGCAGAGAAGTGGGAAACGGGCAACCGTGGTTTCCCCGCCCTCGCGCACGACCGTGACTGCCGAAGTGCAGCCCGGTGTGCCTTCGAGAGACCCACGGCGCCCGCCCCCCTGTCCATGAAACCCACTCCTCGCCAGCCGGGAACACCCAGCCCCCCTCACCCAGCGGGAGCGTAGCTGCACAGGTCAGCCGGGCCCCCGGTCACTGAGTGTTCCCGCTTTGGCGACGATGGTGTGGAAGGACTGCCACCCAGGTGTGTGTTCTCCTAACAGACCCCGTGCGAGCACGGTGCTTGGACAAACCCGGCGTACTCGGTAGACCGAGCGAGCCGCCCCGGTGACAGCCCCCACCACCCGCATCGAAGCGAAAGTCTGGCGAGTGTTGCGGAACAATCGATACCGCCAGCCGCTCCCAAACGACAAGTACGCGTGCGGAAGATTCCAGCGAAAACTGCGGTGGCAAAATGAGAGCGGATGGCGTTACCCGATTGAACAACAAACCGCATTTTTAAAGGGTGTGCCTACTGTTGTTCACGTTACTGAGGTGGCGCTTCGGTGCCGATTCCCGGTAAGTTGGCCGGGTGCCGCAGGGAGCGGCACCTTACACCATCTACCTGGAGGCCACGGTATGCGGACAAGAATTCTTGGGCTTCTCGCGCTCCTCGCCCTGGCGGCGTGCGAAGGCGTGAGCCCTGTCGAGCCGGGTGCAACTCCGCTGAAGCGAGCGGACGAAGCTCCACAAACGGGAACCACGGCGACTACAACGACTACCACCAACGGCGGGAGCGGTTTGTTTGGCTCTGGTCATTGATTGGATCAAAAACGCGAGGGCCGAGCGACTTACGTCTGCTCGACCCTCGCGTTGAGTTGCGCAACCAAGGACTT
>DASSJS010000337.1:0-3899 GCA_035691085.1 Longimicrobium sp. | reverse complement strand
GGGTAGGCATCGGCCCCGGCCCGGCCGCCGCGCCGCGCACGCCCTCGCCCCCCGGCGGGGGCGGGGAGCCGCGCGCGCACCGCAGCCTTACCTGGGTGGCGGTGATGTGCGGCCTGCTGAGCCTGCTGGTGATGACGGCCGACCTGGGGTGGCGCGCGCTGGGGATGGGGATGGTGCTGGCCGTGCTCCCCGTGCCCGTGTACGTGATGATGGCCCTCTGGCTCGACCGCTTCGAGCCCGAGCCGGCGCGCACCCTGGCGCAGACCTTCGCGTGGGGCGCCACCGTGGCCGTGCTGATCGCGCTGCTGCTGAACACCTGGGCCGAGGCGCGGCTGGAGCAGCTGATCGGCGTGGAGACGGCGCGGCGCTTCGGCACCGTGTTCACCGGGCCGGTGATCGAGGAGGTCGCGAAGGGGGCCGCGCTGCTCTGGCTCTTCCACGAGCTGCGCGACGAGTTCGACGGCGTGGTGGACGGCGTGGTCTACGCGGCCATGGTGGGGCTGGGCTTCGCCATGCTCGAGAACGTGCAGTATTACGGCGAGGCGATCCGGGAGGGGCACCACAGCTCCATGATCACCTTCGCCATCCGCGGCGTGGTGGGGCCGTTCGCGCACCCGCTGTTCACCAGCATGCTGGGGATGGGGCTGGGCTACGCCCGCGAGCGCCACGACCCCCGCATCTACCGCTGGGCGCCGCCGCTGGGGTTTGCCGCCGCGGTGCTGCTGCACTCCGTGTGGAACTACGCCGCCGGGCGTGACGACGTGCTCTTCATGACGCTGTACGCGGCGGTGATGGTGCCGGCCTTCCTCGGCGTGCTGGTGGTGATCTACCACTCCCTCAAGCGCGAGGGCGCGGTGATCCGCGAGCACCTGGCCGTGCTGGTGGAGCAGGGGGTGATCGACGAGGAGGAGCTGGACCGCCTGTGCGTGGTGCGCCACCGGCTGCGCGCCACCTGGCAGGCGTGGCGCACCGGCGGCGTCCCGGGCTGGCGCGAGCGCCGCGAGCTGCACCGCATCGCCAGCGACCTGGCGTTCCACCGCTGGCGCGTTCGCCGCGGCCTGTGCGACGGCACCGAGGCCGACGCCGTGCGCGACGCCGAGTATCTCCGCCGCCTGGAAGCGCTTTGCCGCGCGCGGGCGGCCCTCGCCGAATCGTCGTCACCAGGATCGTTCGACCCCCGTGCGGGCGGCTGAGCCGCGATTCGGTTTCGTGCCGTGCATCTGGATCGTGCCGGAGCTGATTGCCTTTTGTGAACACGGAGCAGCGGAGAGAGCGGAGTCAAACGGAGAAGCGCGCTCGCTGTTCTCCGTTTGACTCCGCTTTCCTCCGCTGCTCCGTGTTCACTGCCGTTGCTGTTCCTTCCGTCGATCTGTCTTCACCCGCCGTGGACGTTCATCCCTGGGCGGATCAGTCGGGCCCGGCCGCGCGGGAGGCCGGCGTCTCGCCCTTGGCGCCGTACCGCTCGTACCAGCTCATCATGTAGAGCTGCGTGCGCATCCAGTTCGACGGCTTGGAGCCCGTTCCGTGGTACTCGCCGGCAAAGCGCAGCAGCGCCGTGGGCACGCCGCGCGCCTTGAGGGCGGCGAAATACTCCTCGGTCTGCGGCATGGGGGTGCGCAGGTCCAGGTCGCCGGTCATCAGCAGCGTGGGGGTCTTCACGTTCCCCACGTACATGATGGGCGACTGCCGCAGCCAGGGCGCGGGGTCTTCCCAGAACGGCTTCTCGAAGAAGTTGGCCGTGAACAGCGGCAGGTCGGTCTCGCCGTGAAAGCTCATCCAGTTGATCACCGGGCAGCGCACCGCCGCCGCGGCGAAACGGTCGGTGTGGCCGATGATCCAGCTGGTCAGCACGCCTCCGCCGCTGCATCCCCCCACGTACATCCGCCTGGGGTCCACGTACCCGCGCGACAGCACCGCGTCCACCCCCGCCATCAGGTCGGTGTAGTCCACGCCCGGGTACGCGCGGTCGATGGCGTTCCCGAAGGCGCTGCCGTAGCCGGTGCTGCCGCGCGGGTTGGTGTACAGCACCACGTAGCCGTTGGCCGCGAAATTCTGGAACATGGGGTTGAACCCCACGTTGTACATCGAGTGCGGCCCGCCGTGGATCTCCAGGATCAGCGGGTACTTGCGCGAGGCGTCGAACGAGGGCGGCTTCACGATCCACCCCTGCACCCGCGCCCCGTCGGGCGAGGTGTACCACACCTCCTCCACGGCGCCCAGCCGCACGCGGCGCAGCAGGTCGTCGTTCAGATGGGTGAGCTGGGTGACGGCCCCGCTGCGCGCGTCGATGCGCACCACGTCGGCCGGGTGGTGCGGGTCGGAGCGGAGCCCCGCCGCCACCCGGCCACTACGGGCGACCGAGGCGAGCGTGACGAAGTGCGCGCCGCTGGTCACGCGCCGCACCGCGCCGCCGCCCACCGGCGCGAACAGCAGGTTGCGGCTCCCCTGGTCGTCGGCGGTGAAGTACACGCCCGAGCCGTCGGGCGCCCAGCGCAGCGTGGAGGCGTCGCGGTCCAGCGAGCCGGAGATCTTCCGCGGCGCGCCGCCGGCCATCGGCATCACCCACAGCTCCTCGGCCTGGTAGGTGTGCGGCGTCCGCGCGAACCCGGTGAAGGCGATCCACCGCCCGTCGGGCGAGATGGCGGGGCCGCTCCACGTTCCCGGCGCGGAGGTGAGCGTCCGCGTGGCGCCGGTCGCCACGTCCACGGCGTACAGCTCCGAGTCGCGGTAGCGCAGGTCGGCGTCGGGGGCGTTCAGCCCGTCCACCACGATGGTGCGCCCGTCGGGGCTCCAGCTCCAACCCACCCCTTCGGCCAGGTAGTCGAAGCGGGCGCCCACGTTCCACTCGCCCTGCGTGAGCTGCCGGGGCGTTCCGCCGTCGGCGGGGACGATGAACAGGTGGGTCCACCCGGGCTCGTTGAAGCCGGCGCGGTCCTGCCGGTAGTGGAGGCGCTCCACCACGCGCGGCGCCGCGGTCCAGCGCGCACCCTCGGGCGGTGACGGCATGGCGATGGACCAGGGCATGGCGCTCCCCACCACCGCGGTAAAGCCCAGCATCGTGCCATCGGGCGACCACTTCACGTTGGCCGGCGTCCGGTCGACACGCGTGACCTGCGTTCCCGCGCCCTCGGCATCCACGTAGCGCACCCACACCTGCGTGCCACGGGGCTCGCCGTCGGCCAGGTAGGCCACGCGCGTTCCGTCGGGTGACCAGACGGCGCCGGAGCCCCTGGTGAGGAAGCGGTTGCGCGAGCCGTCGGCGTTCATGATCCACAGCGCCGACTCCCACCGGTCTTCCTGCCGGTTCACCCAGCGCCGGGTGTAGACGATCCGGGTGCCGTCGGGCGAGATCTGCGGGTCGGCCGCCTGCTCGTAGTCGAGGTACTTCTCCACCGTGAACAGGCTGTCCACCGGGCGCTGGCCGTGTGCGGGCGGCGCCAGCAGCGGCACGAGCGCGGTGACCATCGCGCACGCCATCAACGAACTGCGCTTCATCGTCTGGTTTCCTGCCTGTCAGGGAGGCGGACTATGGATGGGAACGAGTCAACCATACGGCGCCGTCGCGGCAGCAGCAACGCCTGTTTCTCTCCGCCTTCGCGGCGCCTTCGCGGACTGCGAGCGATCGTGCAGCCGATGCCGCGCCCGCAGCCTCGCGCCTTTGCGAGGCTTTGTGCCGTACCTGGCCGGCGGGTTCACCCGCTGGAACGCGGGGCGGCCTGGCGAGACCGGCGCCATCTCCATCGCGCGAAACATCTTGAGTGACGTGCGCGGCCCTTGGCATCCACCCCCGCACGTTTTATCTTCGCGGCACCCCCACACCTCGGTACCCGCGCGCACCACACTCCCGGGCGCGGGCCGCCTCCGCACACGCAGTTCAATCGCAGGTCCATGCCACGAAC
>DASSJS010000336.1:0-31976 GCA_035691085.1 Longimicrobium sp. | reverse complement strand
GAGGTACGGAGGTACGGAGGTACGGAGGTACGGAGGTACGGAGGTACGGAGGTACGGAGGTACGGAGGTACGGAGGTACGGAGGTACGGAACGAGGCGGCTTCCCCGGCCGCTGGAAGCGCATGCGGTGCAGCACGATCTCCCCCTGACAGGCTCTACCCCGCCGGAGGCAACGATGGACCGGACGTTTACCCGCCTGGTGCAGTTGCTGGACAAGCGCTACGAACAGTTCTTCGTTTCGCGTGAGCCCGTGCCCTTCGGGCTGCGCGTGGCGGGCGGGCCGCAGCACACCTTCGGGCCGGCGGACCCCGCGTTCACGCTGGTGGTGAAGGACCCCTCGGCCCTCACCGCGCTGCGCCGGATGAGCCTGATGGACGTGGGCGAGGCGTACCTGAAGGGCGCGCTGGACGTGGAGGGCGACTTCATGCGCGTGCTGTCGGTGCGCAACCTGTTCAGCGACCGGCACCCGGTGCTGTGGGCGTGGAAGTTCATCCGGCCGGTGGTGATGGGCCAGGTGAACAGCGACGCCCGCTGGATCGCCGAGCACTACGACGAGGATCCCGAGTTCTTCCTCAAGTTCCTGGACAACGACTTCCGCTGCTACAGCCAGGGCGTGTTCGAGCGCGACGACGAGCCGCTGGAGGCGGGGATCCGGCGCAAGCTGGAGTTCGCGTGGGACCAGATCGGCGTGAAGGAGGGCGACCGCGTGCTGGACGTGGGCGGGGGCTGGGGCGCGTGGACGCAGTTCGCCGGCGAGCGCGGCGTGCGGGTGACGTCGCTCACCATCTCGCGGGCGTCGGAGAAGTTCATCAACGGGCTGATCGGCAGCCTGAAGCTTCCCTGCCGCGTGGTGCGCGAGCACCTGTTCGCCCACCAGCCCGAGGTGAAGTACGACGCCATCGTGAACCTGGGCGTGACCGAGCACCTCCCCGACTACCACGGCACGCTGCGCAAGTACGCATCGCTCCTCAAGCCGGGCGGACGCGTGTGCCTGGACGCCAGCGCCACGCGGCGGAAGTACGCGGTGTCCGCGTTCTTCGAGCGCCACATCTTTCCCGGCAACGGCAGCCCGGTGTGCATCCACGACTACCTGGCCCAGGTGGCGGCGAGCCCGTTCTCGGTGATGGGCGTGTACAACGACACGCACAACTACGAGCTCACCACCCGCCACTGGGCACAGAACCTGGACGCGCACCGCGAGGAGATCGAGCAGCGCTTCGGGAAAACGCAGTACCGGCGCTTCCAGGTGTACCTGTGGGGGTGCGTGGACGCCTTCCGCCGCGACGTGGTGCAGGCGTACCGCTGGGTGCTGGAGCTGACCGGCGACCCCGGCGACCCGCGCCGCTGGCGGGCGGGGTAGCGTCCGCGGTGGCGAAATCCGTTGAGACCGCGCCGCACCACGAGATCACAAACCGGTTGAGGCCCGCTCCGGACGCACTGCGGCCCCCTCCCCGCGCCTGAGAGCGCGACCCTCCCCCGTACCGGGAGAGGGTGGTGGACGCAGCGGTGGTGCGGCCTGCGGCCTCCGCTCACACCGACATTTCGGAGTCGCCGGGGTCCGGACATGCTACCTCTCCCGGTACAAGGGGAGGTGCGAGCCTCGGCGAGCGGAGGCGACCGCCGCGCTGCCGAAGCGCCCGATACTTCTCTCCGCACCCTCGCACCTCGCACCTCGCACCTCGCACCTCGCACCCAGCACCCAGCACCCAGCACCCAGCACCCAGCACCCAGCACCCAGCACCCAGCACCCAGCACCCAGCACTCACTCCCCCGCCCTCCTTGCCCGGCCCCGCGCCGCGCGCCACCTTGTCTCCGTCCAACTCCGCCACCGTCCCAAGGTTCATCCGCCGTCCTTCAGAGCGCCTCCCGTTGAAGAGAACCGCCGCCATCGCCGTGCTCCTGGTGAGCTGCGCCGCCCCGGTGCGCGCGCAGGGGCTGCGCGTGCAGCCTTCGCCCGCCGCGGGCGAGATGATCCGCGTCACCCCCGAGTCGGGCGCGCCGTTAACCGGGCGCCTGGCCTCGCTGGGCGGCGACACCCTGCTGCTGATGCCGGCCAGCGGCGACTCGGCCGTGATGGCGGTGGTGTCGCGCCAGCGGGTGGAGGTGCGCCGCAGCCGCCGCGAGCTGTGGAGCGGCCTGGGCGCGCTGGCGGGGCTCTCCGCGGGGGCGGTGGCGGGGCAGTTCCAGTCTGGCGAGAACGGCGGGCTCAAGAAGACCAAGACCAGCGTGGTGGCGGGCGCCGGCGCCGCGGTGGTGGGCGGGATCCTGGGCTTCGTGGTCGCGCCGCGCCGCTGGCAGCCGCTGCACGCCGTCGATCGCGCCACCGGCCGCCCCGTGCCGCCGCCGCCCACGCTCGAGCCCGCCGCGCCCGTCGCCACGGACAGCGCCTCGGCCCCGCCGCCGCGGGCCACGCCGCGGCGCTGACCGGCATCGGTCCCGTCGGCCACCGCGGGCGATGAGGAGGGCACGGAGCGGGTTCTCCGTGCCCTCCTTTTTTGATGATGTTTCCCCAGTGATCGCCGCGCCTTTCCCTTCCGGCGCGGGTGTCCACGCCCGCACCGTTCGGCCCTCGCGGGTTGGTGGGCCACGGCCGTAC
Source organism: Longimicrobium sp. (assembly GCA_035691085.1). Classification (GTDB taxonomy): domain Bacteria; phylum Gemmatimonadota; class Gemmatimonadetes; order Longimicrobiales; family Longimicrobiaceae; genus Longimicrobium. The sequence continues at coordinate 29,381 of DASSJS010000336.1, read as the reverse complement.
GGGTATATTTCGTTTTCCGCCGCTTCCATATCGGGAGGCGGGCGAACGACATGGACCCGTACGCAGCCAATGGACCGTCCCCCGACCGTGGTCGCCGCCACTCCGCCCGCACCGCCCAGGCCAACGTTCTGGCAGAAGCTGAAGGGCGGCGAGATCCGCAAGCTCCTTCCGCGCCTGCGCCCGCACCGGTCGGCGCTGGCGCTGGCCACCCTGATGATGTTCGCCAGCACCGTGATGGGGCTGGCGTTTCCGTACGTGGTGGGGCGGATCTTCGACGGCGCCTTCCTGCGGCAGAACCCCGGAGCGCTCAACCGGATCGTGCTGGCGCTGTGCGGCATCCTGGTGCTGCAGGCCGTCACCAACTTCCTGCAGAGCTACCTGCTCTCCGCCACCGGCGAGCGGGTGATCGGCAAGCTGCGCAAGGACCTGTTCGGCCACCTGCTCACCCTGCCGCCGGCGTTCTTCGCCGACCGCCGCACCGGCGAGCTCACCAGCCGACTGGGCGCCGACGTGCAGATGCTGCAGGGCGTGCTGAGCATGAACATCGCCGCGATGGCGCAGTCGCTGCTCACGCTGATCGGCACGGTGGTGATCCTGCTGATGATCCAGCCGTTCCTCACGCTGATCACCCTCGCGGTGGTCCCCATCGTGGTCGGCAGCGGGCTGTATCTGGGCGAGCTGCTGAAGAAGACGTCGCTGGGGGTGATGGACCAGGTGGCCGAGGCCACGGCCATCGCCGAGGAGGCGTTCTCGCAGGTTCGCGTGGTGCAGAGCTTCGTGCAGGAAGACAACGAGCGCGCCAAGTATGGCCGCCGCATGGACCAGGCGGTGTCGGTGGCCGTCCGCCGCGCCATCACCCGGGGGCTGTTCAGCAGCATCACCAGCTTTTCCGTGCTCGCCGCCTCGGTCCTGGTCCTGTGGCTGGGCGGGCGGATGGTGCTGGCGGGCACGCTCAGCCCGGGCACGCTGGTGAGCTTCCTGTTGTACGCCGGCTCCGCGGCGGGCGCGGTGGGCGGCATCGGGCAGCTGTGGGGGATGTACGTGGAGTCGACGGGCGCCGCCGGCCGCGTGTTCGAGATCCTGGGCGCGCGCCCCAACCTGCGCGACCCCGACCGTCCCCGGTCGCTCCCTGCCCCCGTGCGCGGTGCCATCACCTTCCGCGACGTGTGGTTCCGCTACGAGAAGCCCGCCGAGCTGCCGATGGTGTCGGGCGGCGGCGAGGTGCAGATGGCGTGGCTGCGGATGCTGGGCGCCGCGCCGCTGGAAGGCGCCGCGCAGGAAGCCTCCGGCCCGCCCGAGTGGGTGCTGCGCGGCGTGGACCTGCGCATCGCGCCGGGTGAGACGGTGGCGCTGGTCGGCCCGTCGGGCGCGGGGAAGACCACGCTGGCCGCGCTCATCCCCCGCTTCTGGGACGTGCAGGAGGGCGCCATCCTGGTGGACGGGATCGACATCCGCGAGCTGCGCCTGGCCGAGCTGCGCACCGCGGTGGGCCTGGTGCCGCAGGAAACGCTGCTCTTCAGCGGCAGCGTGCGCGAGAACATCGCCTACGGCCGCCCCGACGCGACGGACCACGAGGTGATCGCCGCCGCCCGCGCGGCGCACGCCGAGGAGTTCGTGCAGCGCCTGGCCGAGGGGTATGACACGAAGGTCGGCGAGCGGGGGATCAAGCTGTCGGGCGGGCAGCGGCAGCGCATCTCCATCGCGCGGGCCATCCTGAAGGACCCCTCGGTGCTGATCCTGGACGAGGCCACCAGCAGCCTGGACAACGAGAGCGAGGCGCTGATCGAGGACGCGCTGAACCACCTGCTGCGGGGCCGCACCACGCTGATCATCGCCCACCGCCTGTCCACCGTGCGCCGCGCCGACCGCCTGGTGGTGCTGGACCGCGGCCAGGTGGTGGAAGAGGGAACGCACGCCGAGCTGCTGGCCCGCAACGGCCTGTACAGCCGCCTGTACGCCCGCCAGTTCCGCGACGACGACGCGCGCCCCGTGGACCTGCTCACCGACCCCGAGGTGGCCGCCGAAGCCAGCGAGCTGGCGCTGCGGGAAGGCGTGTAGGCGATCCGGCCCGGTATCGTCCGAAACCGGTCCAACTCGGCAATCTTGACGCGGCCCCGGCGGATTTCATCTCCGCCGGGGCCGTTTTGCATCCCCAGCGCTCTCAACCGGCCTCATCCACCCCGGTCCGTCCATCCGAACGCGCCCGGATCATCCACGCCCGCTCATCGATCGTGTACGCCGCTGCTGGATTTCCTCACAGCGGAGGGCGATCAGTGGAGGCGCGCCATCGCTCCTTTGTGCTCACGAGTGGACAAACTGGACTGATGCCGAATCTCGTGTTAACTTTCGGCGCGTGTTCGGTGAATGGATGCCAGCACAGGGAGGGGACGGATGCATGAGCATGGAACGGGCGAAGGAAACGGCGGGCTCTGCGGGGCTTTCCACGGCGTGGGGGTGGTGTGGCGGCGGCTGTACCATCCTCGCCACGCCTGCGAGTGCCGTTCTCCGGCGAATGGGCAGGATGCGCTCGATAGCTCGGTGGACGTGCCGGAGAACCCGCGGGTTCGTGTCGGGATCGATTATGACGCGGGCGAGGTCGTGGTGTTCCATCGACATCCGGCGGGGGAGTTTCCCGGGCACGGCCAACGCGAGATATTCCACGGCCGCGTCGCCCGATGGGCCGACCTGCCGCAGCCGTGCAGGCAGGCGTTGCTCGAGGCGCGGATGGTTACGGCCACGGGTGAGATCGTGTGATGCACCCGGCGGCGCGCGTACTCGCTTCCCTGGATCGTCCGAACGTGAACAAGGCTGATGGCGGCGCGATCCGCGCCGTGCTCTACGACTTCGACGGAACGCTGGCGGACAGCACCGAGCTGATCATGCGCTGCTACCGCCACACCATGGCCACCCACCTGGGCCAGGCGCCGCCCGACGAGGAGTGGCTGCGCGGCTTCGGCACGCCGCTGGAGACGCAGATCGCCCTGTTCGCGCGGAGCCCCAGCGAGCACCACGCGATGCTCGACACCTATCGCGCGCACCAGGACGAGCTGCACGACGCGCTCGTCCGCCCGTTCCCCGGCGCGGCCGAGACGGTGCGGGAACTGGCGCGCCGCGGCGTGGCGCTGGCGCTGGTGACCAGCAAGCTGCGGCGCAGCACCTTGCGCGGCATGGAGCTGTGCGGCCTGACCGAGCACTTCCCGGTGATCATCACCCCCGAAGACGTGCGCAACCCCAAGCCGCACCCCGAGCCCGTGCTCGTCGCCCTGGAGCGGCTGGGCGTGGCGGCGGAGGAGACGTTGTTCGTGGGCGACTCGCCGCACGACATGGCCTCGGGGCGCGAGGCGGGGACGCGTACCGCCGCCGCGCTGTGGGGTCCCTTCCCCCGCGCCGCGCTGCTGGCCGAGCGCCCCGACGTGCTGCTGGAGCGCCAGGAAGACGTGCTGGAATGGGTGGGTGGGCGGGGCTGAAGCTCGCCAGAGAGAGGTCGGTCGCGCGGAGGACGTGCATCCGCGGAATGAGCCCGTGCGTGAACCGCGCGCGGGCGTCTTCGCGCACGGAAGCCAAACGCACTCGCGCACTCACGCACTGGCGCACCTGTTGGCGGACTTGCCTCGCACGACGACCTCCACCGCTACCATTCCGCCACCAGGCGCACACCGATTTTGCGCGCGCCGCACCGGCCCGCTATCTTCCGCCCCTCTCGCGCGCGGCCCGGTGCCGCGTTTGCGCGCACCGAGTCCCGGCGCACCCGCGTTCGGGACCTTCGAACTTATGGATCTTCAATCCGGGGGCTGCCGTTATGCGGATGCTGGTGCTGGGCGCGGGTCAGCAGGGGAGCGCGTGTGCCTATGACCTGCTCAAGCACACCGACCACCAGGTGGTGATCGCCGACGTGAACGTGGATGCCCTGCCCGGCTTCCTCCAGCCGTTCATGGGGGGCCGGCTCACCGCCGTGAAGCTCGACGCCAACGACCGCACCGCCGTGCGCGACGTGATGGAAGGCGCCGACGCGGTGATGAACGCCTTTCCGTACTACTTCAACCTGGGGATGACGGTGGCCGCCATCGACAGTGGCGCGCACTACTGCGACCTGGGCGGCAACACCGACATCGTGCTGCAGCAGAAGGGGCTGCACGACCGGGCGCGCGAGAAGGGCGTGAGCGCCGTCCCCGACACCGGCCTGGCGCCCGGGATGGTGAACATCCTGGCGCAGCACGGCATCCGGCAGATGGACACGGTGCGCGCGGTGCGCATCAAGGTGGGCGGCCTGCCGCAGAACCCCGAGCCGCCGCTGAACTACCAGATCGTGTACTCGCTGGAGGGGGTGCTCGACTACTACACCACCCTCAGCTGGGTGCTGCGCGACGGCAAGCCGCTGCAGGTGAAGGCGCTCTCCGAGATCGAGGACCTCGACTTCCCCGGCGTGGGCACGCTGGAGGCGTTCCACACCGCGGGCGGCCTGAGCACCATGGCGCAGCGCTACGAGGGGCAGATCCCCACCATGGAGTACAAGACGCTGCGCTACCCCGGCCACGCCAAACACATGGAAGCGATCCGCGACCTGGGGATGCTGGGCCTGGAGCCGGTGGAGGTGAAGGGCGTGCGCGTGGCGCCGCGTGACGTGTTCATGGCCGTGGCCGGGCCGCGGCTGCGCAAGGACCCGCGCACCAGCCCCGACCTGGTGGCGCTGCGCGTGGAGGTGGAGGGCGAGAAGGACGGCGCCGACCTGCTCCTGCGCTGGGACCTGCTCGACCGCTTCGACCCCGAAACCGGGATCACGGCGATGATGCGCACCACCGGCTACTCGCTCGCCATCACCGGCTCGCTGCAGGCCGCCGGCGACGTGGAGCCCGGCGTGTGGACCCCCGACGAGGGCGTCCCCGCCGATGCGTACATCCAGGCGCTCGCCAAGCGCGGCATCGACATCCGCGCCACCCGCCACGAGGGCGCCGCCGCCAACAGCTGACGCGGTACGGAGGTACGGAGGTACGGAGGTACGGAGGTACGGAGGTACGGAGGTACGGAGGTACGGAGCAGCTCGCCCCCGGCGCGAACCGCGCCGGGGGCGATGCGCGTCAGGCGAGGTAGTCTCGTATGTCGAAGCGCATGCTGACGGGGATTCGAGACGGGTCGCGCCCGTAGCGCACCGCCTCGGCGATTCTCTGGCTCTGCCTCAACTCGTTACGCTTGAATCCCTGATTCGCGTACCATTCCACCAGATCGGGCTGTGCGTCGACTGTAATGTATCGGCACCCGGCGATGTCACCCACACGTTGGGCGAGCCGCACTACCGTTCGCACGGCCGTCGTACCGAACCCACGTCCCTGATAGCGTGTGTCGATGCCTAACTGCGCGAGCTTCAGCGCCCCCACGTGCTGATAACGGATCTCCGGCCCCCGCTCGGCACGCGTCAGGGGCAATGCGTCCATGCACACCGTCACATAGCCCGCAGTGAGTCCATCTTGCTGCAATAGGTACGTCATCGAAAGCTGCTGCTCCTGATCATGAAACGCGCGCTCGTGCAGATGCTGATTCTGTTCGTCGCGGCCACAATCGAACGAATAGGGGACCGCATCCTCCAATCTTTCCACACGTAAAGGCATAAAATCATCTATTCCCGGGAAGGGTTCTTGTTGAGCAGGCGGGGCTGCCTGCCCAGGCGACGATTTTCGCGATAGACAATTACTTGCTCGGAACAGGCCTGCGAGGGCGGATCGCCTCTTCCACCACGTCCGCGAGTTCTCTTGCCCCGTCCAGGGTTGCGCGGCGCTCCGGAGTATCCTCTGGAGGACGGCTCATCTCTTCAAGAACCTCCCGCGAGCCCTTGATCGAGAGCGGAGGCGTGCGTCGCATGCTCATCTAGTTTCCTCAGTCCGTGTGGGTTCTCTTTCTTCAACGTACACCCACCTCGCCATAGTCCCAGGAACTCGCTGCCACCGATCCGCTATTTCCCACATGCGCCGCCGTTCGGGCGTGTCGGCTGGTGGGCGGCTCATCTCGTCCAGGACCTCCCGCGAGCCCTTGATCGAGAGCGGAGGCGTGCGTCGCATGCTCATGGGATTCCCTCGTATGTTCCTTGAGAGCCATCTCCACGAGGGCTCAGAGCGCTGCTCGTTCCTTGCCCGTGAATGTAATAAATGAACGAAAACCTGTCAATGATTGTCCATTTCTGACTAGTTCCCGGGGAGCTGCAGGACAAAGCGGGGGATGGCGGCGCGGAAGCGGGTGCCGTCGGGGCGCACGAGCTCGTAGAAGCCTTCCATGCTTCCCTCGGGGCCCTGCAGCACGCAGAAGCTCTGGTACTCGTGCACGGTGCCCGGCTCCAGCAGCGGCTGCTCGCCCACCACGCCCTCGCCCTCCACCTCGCTGTCGCCGCCCACGGGGTCATGGATGTACCAGTGGCGCCAGACCAGCTGCGCGGCCTGGGTGCCCACGTTCTCGATGCGCACGTGGTACGCGAACACGTGGCGCCGGGCGGCCGGGTTGGAGTGCTCGTCCAGGAAAAAGGGCTGCACGGTAACGCGGATGCCGTCGGTGATCCGGTAGTACATCAAGGCGGTGGCGTGGAGGGTGGTGGCGGGACAGCGTGCGACGAAGGCTAGGCGCGCGCCGGGCCGCGGTCAATCCACGCGCCGGACCCATCCCGCGACTGTCCCGCGCCGCGGCGGCAGGTTAGATTCCGCGCCTGATCCGCATCGCCGCCGCGCGCGGCCGCACCGCTCAACAGAAGTCTTGCAGTTCCGTGCCCGACATCGCGGTAGATCTTGGCACCGCCAACACGCTGATCCAGCTCAAGGGCCAGGGGATCGTGCTCAACGAGCCCTCGGTGGTGGCGGTGGAGCGTCGTGGCGGCCGCGTGCGCGCCATCGGTCTCGAGGCCAAGCGCATGCTTGGCCGCACGCCCGAGGCCATTCTGGCCGTGCGCCCCATGCGTGACGGCGTGATCGCCGACGTGGACATGGCGGAGCTGATGCTTCGCCACTTCCTGGAACGCGTGAACCCCCAGCGCCTGTTCCGCACCAAGCCGCGGGTGGTGATCGGCGTGCCCTCGGGGATCACCGAGATGGAGCGGCGCGCGGTGCGCTCGGCCGTGGCGGCGGCGGGCGCGCGCGAGGTGTGGCTGATCTCCGAGCCCATGGCCGCGGCGATCGGCGTGGGGCTCCCCGTGACCTCGCCCCACGGCAGCATGGTGGTGAACATCGGCGGCGGGACCACCGAGATCGGGGTGATCGCGCTGTCGGGGATCGTGGCCGACGCCAGCATCCGCACCGGCGGGTGGGAGTTCGACGAGGCCATCATGGCCTTCGTGCGCAAGAGCTACAACCTGCTGATCGGCGAGGCCACGGCCGAGAGCGTGAAGATCCAGATCGGCTCCGCGCACCCCACCGGGCAGGAGCGCGAGATGGACGTGAACGGGCGCGACCTGGTGAGCGGCATCCCCAAGACGGTGCGGCTCTACTCCGAGGAGATCCGCGAGGCGATCCAGGAGCCGGTGCAGGCCATCGCCAGCGCCGTGCGCCGCGCGCTGGAGATCACCCCGCCCGAGCTCTCGGCCGACATCGTGGACGACGGGATCACCATGACCGGCGGCGGCGCGCTGCTGAAGGGGCTCGACCGCCTCCTGGCCGAGGAGACCGGACTCCCCATCCACGTGGATTCGGAGCCGCTGTCGTGCGTGGTCCGTGGCGCCGGGATGGTGCTGGATGACTGGGAGAAGTATTCGGGGGTGTTGTCGAGATGACGGACTGCTGAACAGGTGCGTGAGTGCGCGAGTGCGTGAGTGCGTTTGGCTCTCGCGCATGCCTCGCCGCTCGCGCGCGGTTCACGCGCCCAGCGCGGCGTGTTGAAACCCGCCGCTGCAACATCGGGAAGCCCGCCTTCGCGGACTGCTCGTCGTCGGCTTCGCGCTGTTCACGCACTCGCGCACTCCGCACTCGCGCACCTGTTGTTCAGTCTCTGATCCGCCGCGGTTCCCAACCCCACGCCCAAGCCCAGCCCTGCCACGTGGACCACCTCAAGCCCCTCATCCGCGACGTACCCGACTTTCCGCAGCCCGGGATCCTTTTCCGCGACGTAACGCCGCTGCTGCGGCACCCCGCGGCGCTGCGCGAGGTGGTGGCGCATTTCGCCGACCGCTACCGCGACAAGGGGATCGACGTGGTGGCGGGGATCGAGTCGCGCGGGTTCATCTTCGGCGCGCCGCTGGCCATGGAGTTGGGCGTGGGCTTCGTGCCCGTGCGCAAGATCGGCAAGCTGCCGGCGGAGAAGATTCACCGCGAGTACGCGCTGGAATACGGCACCGCCACCCTCGAGATGCACGTGGACGCCGTGAGCCCCGGCGAGCGCGTGCTGCTGATCGACGACCTGCTCGCCACCGGCGGCACCGCCTGCGCCGCCACGCAGATGATCGAGTCGCTCGGCGGCGAGGTTGCTTCCATCGCCTTCCTGATCGAGCTGGAGTTCCTGGAAGGGCGCAAGCTGTTGGGCGGGCAGGACGTGTACTCGATGCTGCAGTACTGAGGCGCGTATACCACGTTGGCTCTCCATCGGACCACATGGTTCTGATGGTTCTGATGGCGAGTTTGCGAGTGAACCCGCGGGTTCAACGGCACGCAGTCCGCCTTCGCGGACTTCAACAGCAACGAGAAAGCCCCTCGCCCGGTGGATCGGGAGAGGGGCTTCGTCGTGCCGGTCAGGTCCAGGGGAGGCGGCCGCGTTCGTCCCAGTAGTCCGTTGGATCGCGGGCGAGAGATGCGACGGCGTCGCGGGCCTCGTCATCGAGCGAGACGTGGATCGCGGCGGCGTTGGAGCGGAGGTGATCGGCCGTGGCGGCGCCGCTGAGGGCCACGTCGGCCCAGGGCTGCGCGAGAACGGCGGCGATGGCGAGCGCGTCGGGGGTGGTGCCGAGCCGCGCGGCGTGGGCGCGGAGGAGGCCCATCTCCCGCGTGTAGGCCGGATCGTGGTTGCGCGAGGTGAGCCGGCCGTTGGCGAGGGCTTCCTTGATGATCACGCCGAGGCCGGCGGCATGCGCCTCCGCCAGCGCGGGGCCGGCGGAAGGCTCCAGCACGTTCCACGTGGCCTGCACCGCGCCGAACAGCGGCTCGCCGTCGGCGCGGACTTCCAGGGCGCGGCGGAGCGTGTCGGATTGGCGCGGGCCGGTGAGCGACAGGCCGATGGCGATGCCGCGGGCCTTCAGCCGCGCCAGGCCGGCGATCACGCCGGGGTTGCCCAGCACGCCGGTGTCGAGGGTGGCGGAGTGGATCTGGTACAGCCGCAGGTGCGGGCCGAGCAGCGCCAGCGACTCGGCGGATTGCCGTTCCAGCTGTTCGGGCGTGTGGCGCTTCACCTCGTGGACCTCGGCGTCCACGCGCCAGCCGGCGGTGTACTCGTAGCCCCACTTGGAGCCGACGATCATCTCGTCCGGCCCCAGGCCGCGGGCGTGCAGCCAGGTGGCCACGAACTCCTCGGCGCGCCCGTACGAGCGTGCCGCGTCCACGTAGCGGATCCCCAGCTCGCGCGCGGCATCCAGCACGGCGTGGGCACGGCCGCGCATCTCATCCACCGAGGTGCGGCCCGCGAGATCATCGGCGTGGCCCAGCACCATGTAGCCGGGGCGGCCAAGCGCGGCCATCCCCAGCCCGATCCGCGCTACCCGCAGCCCGGTGCGCCCCAGCTCACGTGCGTCCATCGATCTCCCGGCCCGGCGTCTGGCAGTCGTGCTCCATCATCCCACGGGTGCGGGAAAAGCGAAGCGCCGCGAACGATTCGCACGCGGCGCCGGCCGTTCCAGTGCCAAAGCGGGGCACGCAGGCTGGTCCAACCGGCTCAGCGCATGAACCACAGCACGTATCCGCACCGCTGGCAGCTGTAGGTGTCGGTCCTTGGCGCCGCCCAGTGCAGGTGCAACATCGTCGCGGTCAACCGGATCATCCGCGCCCCTTGCGACGGAAGCGGTCGTAGCGGCAGATGGGGCAGGCTACCTCGTTGCTCTCGACCACCAGGGGGATGCCGGGCCTCCACTGCCGCACGCGTTCCGGGTCCTGCCGCTGGAGCGGGGGAAGCGCGGCCTTCAACTCGTCCGGCAGGCTGGTGCCGCACGCCGAGCACCAGGCGTAGGGATGATGGGGCGGGGATGGCGGTGCCGCACTGGTCGCAATGGCCAACGATCTCGGCGGGGCTGCTGCTCATCAACCGCTCCGGGTGCGTGAGGATGACGAACCGTCTGTCTCGGCTGCCGAGGCGTGATTTACGGGGGCCGCCGCGCGGTGGTTTCGCGTCACCCCGGCAGCACGCGCACCGTCCGCACGTGGCCGGTGGCCAGGTCGATCATCCGGAGCGCGTGGTTGTTGGTGTCGGCCACGTAGGCGCGGGTGCCATCGGGGGTGATGGCGATGCCGCCGGGCTCCCAGAAGCGCGCCTCCCCGGGCCCGCCGTCCACCAGCCCGGGCTCGCCGCCGCCGGCCAGCGACCGCGCCTCGCGGGTGTACGGGTCCACCGCCTTCACGCGGTGGTTGTAGGTGTCGGCCACCAGCACCTTCCGCTCGCGCGCCCACCAGGCGATCCCCTGCGCGTGCTGCAGCCGCACGTCGTCGCCCTTCCCTTCCCTGTCGCCGAAGTCGAACAGCCCGGTGCCCACGATGGTGCGCACGTCGGCGCCGGGCGCCGCGTAGCGGATGGCGGACGATTCGGCGTCGGCGAAGTAGATGCGGCCGCCGTCGGTGGCCAGCGCGCTGGGCTGCGCGAGCGCGGCCAGCGCCAGGTCGGCATCGTACACCTCCTCGGCGCCGGAGCCGGCGAACGGCTCGGCGGTGCCCTGCGCCGGGTCCAGCCGCCAGAGCTGGTGCGGGCCGGCCATGGCCACGTACACGCGCCCGTCCTTCCACAGCACGTCCCACGGCGAGTTGAGCGGCGTGTCGAGCGCGGGGCCGGCCGCCTGCGGGCCGCGCGCCTGGTCGCCCACACCCGCCACGGTGTGGACCCGCCCGCCGGCCAGGTCGATGGCGCGCACCAGGTGGTTCTCGGTGTCGGCCACGTACAGCGCCTGCCCGGCCAGTGCCAGCCCGTGCGGCGCGCGGAAGGCGGCGGCGTGCGCGGGGCCGTCCATCCACCCCGGCCGCCCGCTGCCGAACGCGCGCACCAGCCGCCCGGTCACCCCGTCGTCGTCAATCCCGATCTCCAGCACACGGTGGTGGCCGGTGTCGGCAACGAAGAGGCGGTGCTCGTCCTGCGCGATGACCTTGGCGGGAAAGCGGAGCTCGCCGGGCTCGGGCGGCTGCGTCTGAAGCCGGTAGGGCACGCGCGCGCCGCCGCCCATCTTCCCCGATGCCTTGAGCGCCGTGATGAAGTTGCCGATCACGGGCGACAGCTGCTCGGCCGTCACCTCGCCGGCCTGCATCCCCAGCACGTAGCCGTCGGGAGAGATGACGGCCAGCGTGGGCCAGGCGTTCACCGTGTATTCGCGCCAGGTGCGGAACTGGCGGTCGTTCAGCACGGGGTGATGCACCCCCAGCCGCTCGCAGGCGCGGGCGATGTTCGCCGTCTCACGTTCGTTGATGAACTTGCCCGAGTGCACCCCCGCCACGATCACCTCGCCGCCGAAGCGCCGCTCCAGCTCGGCCAGCTCGGGGATCATGTGGACGCAATTGATGCAGCCGTAGGTCCAGAAATCGAGCACCAGGATGCGTCCGCGGAAGTCGGCCAGGGTGAGCTGGTGCCCGCCGGTGTTGATCCACTCCAGGTCGGGGCGAAAGTCGGGAGCGCGTACGGCCATCGGGTCTCTGCTTTCGATTGAGGGGCGAGCGGGTGAAGTTGGCACCCGCGCGCCCGGCCGCAAGGTTCGGCGCGTCATCGGCGTCGACGCGAGGAGAGGGGCCGGTGGCTCGGGGCTGGGATCGCACCGGGCGGCTGAAGCCACGGCTACAACCACGGGAAGCCTCGCAAACCGCGAGGCTGTGGGCGCGGCATCCGCGCGGTTGGAGGGAGATCGCACCGGCGGCTGAAGCCGCAGCAACAACCACGAGAAGCCTCGCGAACTGCGCGAGGCTCGTCGGGGCAGGGTTGATGATGTGCAGGGCGAGAGGGATCTTCACGACCTCGAGATCTCACACCGGAGCCACCGGAGCCGTGGATGTTCTTTTCCGACGCAGTGTCGCGGGTAGGGGAGTGGAGCATCCAGCGGCTGGTGGCGGCCACGGGGCGCCGCCTTCGCGTGGGTGACGAGCCGTGGCTGGATGGGCCGCTGGGTGGCGCGGGCGCGGTGGGAGCCGGCGTGTACGAGCGCATCGCGGCCGGTCTGGGGCTTTCGGTGGATGTGAATCCACCCGGAGCAGGGCTGCTGGAGCGTTTCGACGAGCTGGCGGGGCCGGAGTGCGATCCGGCGATGGTCCACCCGGAGATCCGCCGCTTCTACGAGCGCACCGGGGAGTACACGATGGACGCGTGGGTGGAGTGGCGCGGGGTGATGGGTGCCGGCGCGCGGCTGCTGGTGGCGTTGGTGAGCCCGCGGATGGAGCAGCTGAACCTTCCGCTCACCTCGTTCGCGGCGAGCCGCGGGATCACCAGCGACATCGTGCGGCTGGCGGACCCCGCGACGGGGCGGATGGCGTACGCGGGATGGCTGCGGCACGTTCGGTCGTCGCGCCGGGTGCTGTACGCGGGGTTCTACACCACCTGCACGCCGCCCCGGGCGCCGGGGCCGTGCACCAAGGCCGTGTTCCCCGTGCCGCGGGGCGCCACCACGGTCATCCTGCGCCCGCGGTCGCACCCCGATGGCTCGTTCTCGCTCACCACGCACGGCAGCGGCTGGGGCGACTCCGGATTCTACCGTCTGCATGGAACCGCTTCCGCGCTGCGGGTGCGGCGCTTCGGCGTGCGCGAGGTGCTGCACAACTACGTGGATGCGGACGGGGTGATGCGCACCGACCACACGATTCGATACATGGGGCAGGAGTTCATGCGGATGCATTACAAGGTCACGCGGCGGGGACGGTAGGCGGGGGCCGGTAGATCGGGGCGTGTGGCCGGCATCGTCGACAGGTGCGTGAGTGCGCGAGTGCGTTCAAAGGCAAACAGCAACCGGGGTGAGCACGAAGGCTGGCGTCCGCTCTCGCAGCGCTCGAAGTCTGCACGGATGCGTCGGATCGGGCGCTGTTCACGCACCCACGCACTCACGCACTCACGCACTCACGCACTCACGCACTCGCGCACCTGTTCAACGTACGATAGTCGCGCGCCCCGGCACCTTCCATGTTCCCTCGCCGCGCGGCGCGCACGCACCGTGCAGCATCCTCCGTCGCTCACCCACCTGGGCCGACCTCCAATGGATCGGATTCCGATGCGCATCCGCACGTCTCGCGCTCTTGCTGTGCTCACTCTCGCCGCCGCGCTGCTCGGCGGCGCCTGTTCACCCGTGCCGCCCGGCGTGGCGCCAGGCTCCGGCGCCGATGCAGTGCCCGCGGCGCGCCGCGAGTTCCGCGGCGTGTGGGTGGCCACCGTGGCCAACATCGACTGGCCCTCGCGCCCCGGGCTGCCGGCCGACAGCCAGCGCGCGGAGCTGGTGGCGCTGTTCGACCGGGCGGCGGCGCTGCGCATGAACGCCATCGTGCTGCAGGTGCGGCCGGCGGGCGACGCGCTCTACAAGTCGCAGCTGGAGCCGTGGTCCGAGTACCTCACCGGCGCGCAGGGCACGCCGCCGTCCGACGGGTACGATCCGCTGGAGTTCGCCGTGGCCGAGGCGCACCGGCGCGGGATGCAGCTTCATGCGTGGTTCAATCCGTACCGCGCGCGGCACACCACCGCCAAAACGCCCGAGGCCGCGAACCATCTCTCGCGCACGCACCCCGAGGTGGTGAAGGCGTATGGCAAGCAGCTGTGGATGGACCCCGGCGAACCGCTGGTGCAGGACCACTCCATCGCCGTGATCCTGGACGTGGTGCGGCGGTACGACGTGGATGGCGTGCACGTGGACGACTACTTCTACCCCTATCCCGAGAAGGACTCGGCCGGGCGGAACATCGACTTCCCCGACGAGCCCAGCTGGCAGCGCTACCGCGCGGGCGGCGGGCGCCTTTCGCGGGACGACTGGCGGCGCAGCAACGTGGACCGCTTCGTGGAGCGGATGTACCGCGAGGTGCACCGGGTGAAGCCGGGCGTGCAGGTGGGGATCAGCCCCTTCGGCATCTGGCGGCCCGGCAACCCGCCGCAGATCACCACCAGCTTCGACCAGTACGCCATGCTCTACGCCGATGCGCGCAAGTGGCTGCGCGAGGGGTGGATGGACTACTTCACCCCGCAGCTGTACTGGCCCATCGCGCGCACCGGGCAGAGCTATCCCGTGCTGCTGGACTGGTGGGCCAGGGAGAACGTGCGCGGGCGGCACCTGTGGCCCGGCAACTTCACCAGCCGCACCTTCGAGGGCGACCCCGTGCCGTGGACGGCCAACGAGGTGATCGGGCAGATCTACGTCACGCGCGGACGGCTGCGTGACGACCCGGGCAACATCCACTTCAGCATGAAGGCCTTCATGCCCGCCTTCAACCGCGACAGCCTGAGCGAGCGGGTGGCGCGCGAGGCGTATCGCGACGGCGCGCTCCCGGCCCCGTCGCCCTGGCTGTCGCGCGCCCGCCCCGGCGCGCCGGTGCTGTCGAGACTCGCCGCCGGCGACCCCGTGGAGCCGAACGTGGTCGCGCCGGGGATGAGCGCCGACACCACGCGCACCGGCCCTCGCGTCCGCATCACCGCGGGCGGCGGCGCCGCGCCGATGTGGTGGGTGGTCCGCTCACGCGCCGCGGGCCGCTGGACGGTGGAGGTGATCCCCGCCGCGCGCGCCACCTGGGCCGCCCCCGCCGGCGCCGACCGCATCGTCGTCTCCGCCGCCGACCGGCTGGGGACGGAGGGACCACAGGCCGACCTTCGGTAGATTTCAATCGGCGGATGGAAACGCGGGAGGGCCGCTCGATGCACGGGCGCCCTCCCGTTCTTCGTTTTATCGAATGCCGAATCGCTGTATCCTGCCGCGATCCCTTCGGCATGTCATCCCAAATCGGGCGGCTGGTTGTGCATTTTGGATGAACTCAAACCCGTGTCATCCTGAGCGTCGCCGCTGCACCCGCACCTCGTCCGCACCAAGGTTTGGCGGCGACCGAAGGATCCATGATCGACGCAGCGCTATAGTCTGCCTAACGGAAGATTCGTCGCCCGGTGCGCTTCGGGGATCGATTCCGAGAGCGGACGATAGATCCTTCAGTCGCCGCCAAGGTTCAGTGCGGACGCGGCTTTGGCGCGGCGGCTCCTTCAGGATGACTTTCTCTGGGTAGGGGAATGCACAACGACTCTCCAGCCCTGACGGCACCAACTGTTCACCACACCGGGAGATGAAGCCTCGCGCGGTTTGCGAGGCTTTTCGTCGTTGTTGCTGCGGCTTCAGCCGCCGGTGCGGGGTCAGGGCTCTACTCTGTTTTCAACGATCCGGGCGATCGCTCGTCCTGGTAGACGATGGCGTGGACAGCGGCGACATCCTTCGTCGCCGCCAGAATCCGGTGTGATGCGGTTGACGCGCGGCGGCTCCTCAGTCTCAGGATGACATCTCTCAGCGTCGGTCGAGGATCAGGGGAGAAACTCCTCCCATCTTGCCACACCGCCGCGATGGGGCAGATTGCGGGGATACGAAACAGAGAAGCGGAGCGCGTGCAAACGCGCGCTCGCGAATCATCCCCTACCCGAAGCAGAAGCATGCTCTTGGTATCTCCCAGGGTCCGTGCCGCGGCGCTCGCGCTGGCGGTGGCCGCCACCGCGACGCCGTCGGCCGCGCAGCAGCAGGCGGCCGCGCGCTCGCCGGGCGGTGGATGGCTGGTGCCGCCCGCGCCGATCCCGCAGATCGTGGACGCGCCGCCCACGCCCACGCTGATGGTGGCACCGGGCGAGCGCACGGTGGCGCTGCTGGGGCGCGCCAGCCTGCCGCCCGTGCGTGAGCTGGCCGAGCCGTGGCTGTCGCTGGCCGGGTACCGCGTGAACCCGCGCACCAACGGGTGGAACGCGGCGCGGATGAGCTTCGTCAACGCCATCACCCTGCAGGCGGTGGACGGCGGGGCCAGGCGCGAGGTGCGGCTCCCAGCGGGCGCGCGCGTGGCCTATCCGCGCTGGTCGCCCAACGGCCAGCAGCTGGCGTTCGCGAACTTCACCGACACGGGCATCGAGCTGTGGGTGGCCGACGCGCGCACCGGCGCCGCGCGCCGCCTTCTCCCCGCCGTGCTGAACGCCGCGTTCGGCAGCCCCTTCCGCTGGGCGCCCGACGGGCAGTCGCTGCTGGCGCTGCGGGTGCCCGCCGGCCGCGGCCCCGCGCCCGAGAAGGGGCGCGTCCCCGACGGCCCGGTGATCCAGGAGAACAGCGGGCGCGCGGCGCCGTTGCGCACCCAGCAGGACCTGCTCGCCAGCCCGCACGACGAGCGGCTCTTCGACCACTACTTCACCGCGCAGATGGTGCGCGTGCCACTGGCCGGCGCGGCGGTGAACGTGGGCCGCCCGGCCGTGATCCGCGACTTCGACCCCTCGCCCGACGGGCGCTACATCCTGGTCACGCGCCTGAAGCGCCCCTACAGCTACCTGGTGGAGGCCGAGCGCTTCCCCACCGAGATCGAGGTGGCCGACGCGCGCGGCACGCCGGTCAAACGCATCGTTGACCGGCCGCTGGCCGAGAACCTTCCCGCCGCCTTCGACGCGGTGGTCACCGGCCCGCGGCAGGTGCAGTGGCGCAGCGACGCCCCGGCCACGCTGGCGTGGGCCGAGGCGCAGGACGGCGGCGACCCCAACGCCAAGGTGGCCGTGCACGACCGGGTGTACCTGCAGGACGCGCCCTTCACCGCCGCGCCGCGCAGGCTGGCCGACCTGGACCAGCGCTACGGCGACGTGGAGTGGGGGCGCGGCGACTTTGCCCTGGTCACCACGCGCTGGTTCAACACCCGCCGCCAGAAGCGCCTTGTCGTGCGCCCCGACGCGCCCGGCGAGCCGCGCCTGCTGAGCGACCGCGGCGCGCAGGACCGTTACGGCGACCCCGGCACCCCCGTCACCACCACCAACGCGCGCGGCCGGCAGGTGATCCTCTTCACCCCCGACGGCGGCGGGATGTACCTGGCCGGCCTGGGAGCCTCGCAGCGCGGCGACTACCCGTTCCTGGACCGCATGTCCATCGCCGGCGGCAAGAGCACGCGGCTGTGGCAGGCCGAGGACCCGTACTACGAGACCGTGGTGGAGGTGCTCTCGCCCGACGGGAGCCGCATCCTCACCCGGCGCGAGTCGCAGCGCGAGCCGCCCAACTACTTCATCCGCACCCTCCCTGGCGGGCAGGCGGTGGCGGTCACCCGCTTTGCCGACCCCGCGCCGCAGCTGGCGGGGATCACGCGGCAGCTGGTGACCTACAGGCGCGCCGACGGCGTGCAGCTGAGCGGCACGCTGTACCTGCCCGCGGGCTACGATCCGCGGCGCGACGGGCGGCTGCCGGTGCTGATGTGGGCGTATCCCACCGAGTTCCGCGACGCGAGCACGGCGGGGCAGGTGCAGGGCTCGCCCAACCGCTTCTCGCGGCCGTCGGGGATCAGCCACCTGTTCCTGCTCACGCAGGGGTACGCGGTGTTCGACAACCCCACCATGCCCATCGTGGGCGAGGGCGACCGGGAGCCCAACGACAGCTACGTGGAGCAGCTGGTGGCCAGCGCCCAGGCGGCGGTGGACAAGGTGGTGGAGATGGGGGTGGGCGACCGTGACCGCATCGGCGTCGGCGGGCACAGCTACGGGGCGTTCATGACGGCCAACCTGCTGGCCCACAGCGACCTGTTCCGCGCGGGGATCGCCCGGAGCGGAGCCTACAACCGCACCCTCACCCCGTTCGGCTTCCAGAGCGAGCAGCGCACCTACTGGCAGGCCACGGAGATCTACACGAAGATGAGCCCGTTCACCTACGCCAACCGGATCAACGAGCCGATCCTGCTGATCCACGGCGAGATGGACGACAACAGCGGCACCTTCCCCGTGCAGAGCGAGCGGATGTACGCCGCGCTGAAGGGGAACGGCGCCACCGCTCGCTACGTGGTGCTCCCCTATGAGGCGCACGCCTACCGCGCCCGCGAGAACACCCTGCACACGCTGGCCGAGATGGTCCGCTGGATGGACCGCTACGTGAAGAACGCCGGCGCCCGCCAAGCGCAGCGCACCGCGACGACGACGGGAAACTGACCGTCGACCGGGCTGGATGAAGAAGCGGCGGCTCTCCGGATCACCCGGAGAGCCGCCGTTGCCGTGCACCCCGGATCCACACCGGCCGAGGAGCACGGTTTCGGGGCATCCTTTCCCGTCGTATGATGCACGTGTCAGGCACGCCCATCATTCACGAACCAGGGAGGACGGATGAAGAAGCTGAAGCTCGAGATCGGCGAACTGTGCGTGGAGTCGTTCGCCACCCGCACGGACGATGACGCCGTGCGTGGCACGGTGGCCGGCCAGAACGAGCCTGCCTACACGGAGAGTTGCGACGGGTCGTGCATGAACACCTGCATCAGCTGCGTGAACACCTGCCTCAACACCTGCCAGGCCAGCTGCTGGAACACCTGCGCCACCTGCTACGCCACCTGCGACGCCTGGTGCACGCACCCGGGCTGATCCGCGGGACCTGTACGAGGGCGGCGCTCCACCCCTGATGCCGGACGGCGGCTCTCCGGGTCAACCGGGGAGCCGCCGTGCTTCGTGCCGTCGTTCGAGGTCCGCAACAGTGATGGAGAGCGGAGAACCGACCCCGGCGGCCAGCCGCGGCGCTTCGTTTCTCCGCTCCGTCGCATTTGCCCGGCGTGCGTCAGGGTGGATGATGCGTGGAGAAGCCGACGGCACCGGATGGGTGAGGATACATTTTGTCTCTCCGGGGTGACCGAGCGTTGCCGAGGCCCTTCCATCCGGCCAGATTCGCGGCTGTTTCCAGACCCACCCGCGTCCCATCCGTTTTCGTTTCGGACCCATCCCCATGCAACGACATACCCTGGCGCTGGCCGTGGCAGCGGTGCTCACGGCCGGGCAGGTTGCGGCGCAGGATCAGCCCGTGCCGGCGCGATCGCCGATCCCCTGTCACCCCAACCCTGAGGCGGACTCGGCCGCGGCGTGCCCGGGGCCGTACTCCATCGTGCCCACCGATCACGACCGCGCGGTGGCCCGCACCCTTTCCGAGCTGCTGCAGGCGCGAGCGCCGGGGCTGTACGTGCGCGCCACCAGCGGTATCATCGGCGCCGCATCGGGCATCCAGCTGCGCGGCGCGCGCCACGTGGTGGTGCCCAACGCGCCGCTGGTGATCGTGGACGGCATCCGCGTGGCGGGGAACGGACCCGTGCCGGGGTCGCTCCCCGGCCTGGGCGCCGTCTCCGCGCTCGACGACCTGAGCCCCGAGTTGGTGGACAGCATCACCGTGCTTTCCGGCCCCGCGGCCACGGCGCGCTACGGCCCCGCCGCGGCGTCGGGCGCGCTGGTGATCGCCACGCGCCGCGGCGGCGGCCCGGGCATGCACGTGAGCGGCTTCACCGGCGTGGGCGCGCGGACCGACTCGGGCCGGCTGCCGGCCAATTACGAGCGCGTGGGCACGGGCGCGGGCGGCGGCACGGTCCGCTGCTCGCTCCGCGACCAGGCTTTCGGTACCTGCACGCCGCAGGGTGACTCCGTCAATGTCTACACTCCCATCGACAGCCTGGGGCTGCTGCGGAGCGGCACGCTGTGGACGGCGGGAGCGCGGGTGTACGGCGGCGGCGGCCCGGTCCGGTATACCGCCGGCGTGTCGCACGGGACCGAGCAGGGCGTGCTGCGCGAGAACAGCGGCACCCGCACCGACCTGCACGGCCGTGTCACTGCGCGGCTGCTTCCCGGCCTGCGGGTGAGCGTTACGGCCCTGCACGCCGGTCGCGACCTGCGCCTGCCGGTCGAGAACGGCAACTTCAGCCCGCTGACCCTGGCGCTGCTAGCCGGGTCGGGCGCCCGCGTGGCGGACGCGCTGGAGACCATCCCGCCGATCCGGAACACCTTCGGCACGCGCCGCACCAGCGCCGCCGCCACCGCCGCGTGGGCGCCGCTCCCGTGGCTCGGCCTGGAGGCGCGCTACGGCGTGGACCGCGGCTTCCGCGACGGGGTGGGCCACCAGGAGGCCTTCGGCGGCGCGCCCGAGCTCCGCTACGCCACCGCGTCGCGGCAGGACGTGCGCACGGCGGCGGGAGAGGCGTGGGCGCGGCTCCCCGCGTTCGGCGCCGCCCGGCTGCGGCTGGGCGCCGGCGTGGAGCGCACCGGCGAGCTGATGCGCCGGAGCGAGGGCGACGTGGCGACGAACCCCGCCGCCCCCACGTCCAGCCTGAGCGTTCGCCTGCACCGGAAGGTCACCGGCATCTGGGCGGGCGAGGGGCTCGACTGGCGCGGCACCGTGCGGCTGGACGGCGTGGTGCGGCGCGACCGGCTGGCGGAGGCCAGCCGTGCGCTCTGGTCCGGCTCGGCCAGCCTGGGGTGGAGCCTGGGCGACGAGCCCTTCTTCCGCCGCCCCGCGTGGCTCGGCGCGCTGCGCCTGCGCGCAGGCTGGGGCACCACGGAAACGTGGCCGCCGGTCTACGCGGGGTTCGCGCAGAACGAGAACGACCTGTTCGGCGGCGCGTGCGTGCACCCCGATCACTGCGTGGTCGACCCCGAGCGCGCCACCGAGGTGGAGGCCGGCGTGGAGGCGAGCCTGTTCGGGCTCGTGAACGCCCGCGTCACCGGCTACACCGACCGTACCGCCCGGCTGCTGTCGTGGGTGCCCGTCGTCAACGGCTCCGTGTTCGGCCTCGACAACGTGGGGACGGTCACCAACCGCGGCATCGAGGCATCGCTGGGGCTGGGCGAGGTGCGCACCGGCGCGGCGCGGTGGGACGTGGACCTGCTGGCCTCGTTCAACCGCAACCGCGTGGACGGCGTGGGGATGCCGGTGGGGCTGGGCAACCTCCAGCGCGTGGCGAGTGGCGCGCCACTGGGTGGCTACTGGGGGATCCCGATCCGCGGCTACGCCGACCGCGACGGCGACGGCACCTTGCGCGACGCCTGCGCCGGCTCCGCCTGCGAGGTGGTGCTGGGCGATACGGCCGAGCTGCTGGGCTCCCCCACGCCCACGCGGATGGTGGGCGCGCAGGCACGGCTCCGCCTGGGCAGCCGGGTGACCGCCGCCGCGCGCGTGGAGCACCAGGGCGGCTACTCGATCCTCGACAACGCCGAGTTCACCCGGTGCCGCGGGTTCGCCCTGGACTGCCGCGGGCAGAACGACCCCGCCGCCCCGCTCGGGGAGCAGGCCCGCTCGGTCGCCGCGAACGTGCTCACGGTCGGCGGCGCGGCGTACGTGCGCGATGCGTCATTCACGCGTCTGCGCGAGGTGACGGTAACGGTGGGCGCGCCCGGCGGCTGGACCGGCAACCGCGCGGCGGTGGAGCTGACGCTGGGCGGGCGGAACCTGGCCACGTGGTCGGGCTATCCGGGGCTCGACCCGGAGACCAACGGCGGGGTGGGCTCGAATCTCATCTCGGCCCAGGGCTTCATCCTCCCCATCCCCCGCACCTGGATCGCCCGGCTCGACGTCCGGTTCTGAAAGGACCCGTTCCACTGCGCCCACGTCACTGTCTGCCAAGCGGCGCGGGCGACCGATAACGAACGAAGGCCGGGCAGCGCGCCCGGCCTTCGTTCGTCATCTCTCCGCAAATCAAGCGACGGCTACGCAGCCGCGCCCGCCTCGGCCGCCGTCCCCGCCTCGGCATCCTGCCCGCCCGAGCCGTCGCCCTCGTCGTGGATGCAGCGCATCACGTGGGTGGCCATCACGTCCAGCTGCGAGCGGCTGGGCACCTCGGCCGATGGATCCGGCAGCTGCAGCGGGAAGGGCGCGCCATGCGGCACGGGGATCAGGTGCACGTGGAAGTGGAACACGTCCTGGCCGCCGTCGCTGCCGTTGGGGCTGAAGAGATTGACGGCGCGGCAGCGGGTGGCCTTGCGCAGCCCGGGCATGATGCGGCGCGCAACGGCGAAGGTGCGCGCGGCCAGCTCTTCGGGGACGTAGAACAGGTTCTTGTAGTGCTGCTTGGGCACCACCAGCACGTGGCCCGGGTGCAGCGGCTGGATGTCGAGGAAGGCGATGATCTCGTCGTCCTCGTGGATCACGCTCACCATCTCGTCGCCGCCGATGATGCGGCAGAACACGCAGGTGGGGTTGTCGTTGGGATCGTGCGCCACGGGTCGTCTCCGGCTGGTCTGAACGGTCCATCCTCCGAACGCCCGAAAAGGTGCAAGAGGCAGGCCGATGCCGCAGTTTTCCAAGCGGAACCATATCTGCCACGCACTTGCCAGAACGGGGGTTGGGGACGAAATTCCGCCCTCCAGTCCGCGGTACCCCAGCACTCCCACCACACGCGATGTCGACGAACGCAGCCGCCGGGGCGGGCTCCACCGTCACCCCCGTCTTTCCGCTCATCCTGCTGGAGACCATGCGCGACATGGACCGGCCCGAGGAGTACCTGGAAGGCGAGAACCCGACGGCCAGCATGCCGCGCCGGCTGGGCTTGAGCGACGTGGTGTTCCGGCAGATCCACCGCTTCCAGGAAGAGGTGAAGCGCAAGCGGATGCAGAGCCCCGAGACGGTGGCCGACCTGATCCGCCTGGTGATCCGCCGCCCCGACGCCGACGAGATCTTCGAGGAGGCGGGCCGCCGGGTGGCGCGCCACGCCTGGAGCGAGCGCTCGGGCACCTTCCGGCGGATGGTGCGCTTCCTTCCCGCCGGCGCCCGCCAGCGCAGCGCGCGCAAGGCGGCCGAAAAGCTCTTCCGCCAGCTGGCCGGCGAGGCGGCGCTGAAGGTGGGGGTGAAGCCGGTGGCGGTCAGCATCAGCGGCTCCATCACCAGCCACGCCGACCCCGGCGGCGCCGCCTGCGCCTTCTACCAGGGCGCCCTCTCGGAGCTGGTCACCGAGTACACCGGCCGGAAGCACTCCGCATCCCACCCCCGCTGCGAGGCCCGCGGCGCGCAGGGATGCGAGTGGGTGACGCAGGTGATCGCCTGAAGTACGGGGGTACGGGGGTACGGGGGTACGGAGGTACGGGAGGTACGGGAGGGGCAAACGACGCGCGCGGAGGCTGGTTCAGCCTCCGCGCGATTTGCTTCGTGTGCTCGAATCCCGCCCATACGGCGGGTTGAAACCCGCCGCTGGGCCGAAATGCCTACGATCGCTCCCGCTCCCGCTCCCGTTCCCGCTCGTCCTCTTCCGCGTCACTCGCGCGCTCCAGCACGTAATCCAGGTCCTCCACCCCCGCGGCGCGGAAGAGCTTGCGGCGGATGCGGCGGTCGTAGAGCTGCCACTTCAGCTCCTGCTGCTGCTCGTCGTCGTCATCCCCCGTCAAAAAGCCGCAGTCGATCTCGAAGCCGCCGGCACGGCTGCGGCCTCCGCCGTAGGGGCGGCCGCGCATGTCCTCGCCGAGCGCGTCCTTGATGAACCGGTCCACCTTGAGCGTGGACTTGTTCGTGCGCAGGCTGCCACTGATCACCTCGCGGCCGGTTTCGTCGCTCAGCAGGCCGTAGACGACGGCCGTGTGCACGTTCTCCTCGGTCAGCAGGAAGTCGGCGGCCTGGGGGATGGCGTCGCGGTCGGCCCAGCGCAGGTAGCCCACGCCGGCGATGGAGAAGCCGTTGCGCACCGCGCGGTCGTGCAGCGCCTCCTCGATCACCCGCAGCGTGGCGTGCGACTTCTGCACGCACAGCACCTTTTCCAGCAGGTCCGAGTCCATGAAGCGGCTCAGGTAGCCGGCCGCCTGGTACTCGGGCGGGCGCGCGCGTACGAAGCCGTCGGTCTCGCTGTGCAGGCCGTGCATCAGCGCGGTGGCCAGGCGGGCGTGCGCGGGGTTTTCGGCCTCCAGCTTCAGGATGGTCCCGCTCTGCAGGTACTCGGCGAAGAGGGTGGCCGCCGCCCCCAGCGGCCGCACGTCGCTGAAGATGGGGTCCAGGACGTCCTGCGGGTCGTGGTGGTCCACCACGGCCAGCGTGGGGACGCCCGCCTGCTTCAGCCGCTCGGCCAGGTGCGTGGTGGTGCCCTGGTTGTCCACGTAGACGGCGGCGGCGTAGCGCTCCAGGTCCACCTCGCGGGTCCAGCGGATCACCTGGATCTCGAGCAGGTTGATCAGCGCCAGGTTCTCGGGATGGCTGATCACCCCCTCGTACATGATGTCGGCGGTGATGCCGTACGCGCCGGCCAGCTCGCGGTACGCCATCCCGCTGGAGATGGCGTCGGGGTCGGGGAAGTCCTGGATGGCCACCACGTGGCGCTCGCCCCGCCGCGCCTCCAGCAGCCGCGCCAGCTCCGCCACGGGAGATGCCACGGCCGCGCCACCCGCATCGCTCTGCGGTGGCGCGGCGAGAGTCGTTTGCGCCTGCGTGGGCTCGCTCATCATCTCCCCGGGCGTGGTTCCGGCACCGTCACGGCGCGCGTTTGCGCGAGCGGCGTGCCACTGCCGCATACAAGCAGTGTTGCGTCGCCATCGCCCCACGGCAACAGCGGCGAGGACGGAAGCGTCCGGGACGCGTGAAAACGCAACGGCGGAGCATCGTCGCTCCGCCGCCGATTCGATCCACCGAACGTCCAACGACCTCCGTACCTCCGTACCTCCGTACCTCCGTACCTCCGTACCTCCGTACCTCCGTGCCTCCGTACCTCCGTACCTCCGTACCTCCGTACCTAGACCCTCGCCCCCGCCACCAGCGTTCCCGTGGCGCTGGCGTTGTGGAAGTAGAAGCCCTGGGTCAGGTGCACGCCGATCTGCTTGACCGTGTCGTACTCCTCCTCGCGCTCCACGCCCTCGGCGATCACCTTGATCCCGTGGTCGTTGGCGAACTGGACCATGGTCTCCACCAGGTTCTGCTTCATGAAGTTGGTGTCGATCCCGCTGATCAGCGAGATGTCGAGCTTGATGAAGTCGGGCTCCAGGTTGGCGATGCTCCCCAGCCCCGCGTAGCCGCTCCCCGCGTCGTCCACCGCGAAGCGGAAGCCGCGGTCGCGGAAGTCCTTCAGGTACCCCTGGAAGGTGGGATAGTCGGTGATCGCCGTGCGCTCGGTGATCTCCAGCACGATCCGCTCGGGGTGCTCCACGTTCATGTCCTCGTCGTCGAAGTAGCGGAACGAGGGGTCGCGGAAGTCGTGCGGGTCGATGTTCAGGAAGAGGTACTGCCCGGCGGCCAGCGTTTCGTCCATCCCCTGGATCGCCTTGCGCCGGCACAGGCGCGAAAGCTCCCAGATCAGGTTGGCCTCCTCGGCCACCCCGAACATCACCTCGGGCGAGCGGAGCGCCCGGTGGGTGCCGCGGGCCAGCGCCTCGTAGCCGTACACCTGCTTGGTCTCGGTCACCACGATCGGGTGGTAGACGATGTAGACCGCCTCCTCGCGGATCGTTTCCTTCAGGTCGGCCACCTTCCGGCTGCGCTCGCGCGATTCGACGCCCCGCGCCGCGGCCGCCGCCTCGCGGATGCCGCGGTAGATGATGCGCTCGGGGCGGATCTTGGGGTTGCGGAAGAGCGTGGTGGAGCCGACGTAGATCTCGAAGAGGCCCGCGATGTCCTCGCCGTGCTCGGTCTCGATGCGGCCGCGCACGTGCCCCTCGAGCTCCTGCGCGATCTCGTTGATGCGCCGGTCGGCCTGCTCCATCGCGTCGGGGAGGTCGGTGAAGAAGATGAAGTCGTCGTCGCCGGTGTGGGAGACCATCAGCATGTTCTCCTCGCCGCCGGTGCGCGTGTCGTAGAAGTCGCGCACGGCGGCGGCGGTGGTCTGCAGCACCGCGTCCAGCTTCTCCCAGCCGTAGATCTCCTCCAGCTTGCTGTAGCGCACGAACTCGATGTAGAGCACGGTCATCCGCCCGCGCCGCTCCAGCAGCTCGCGGCCGCGCTCCAGCATCACCGGCAGCGTGGGGAAGCCGGTGAAGCGGTCGTACAGCAGCTCTTCGTAGCGGAGGTGGTCGGCCATCTCGCCGGTGGCCACCGCGCCGCCGTCGCGCGGCCGGTAGCCGAGCGCCAGGAGCCGCGCGTGCACCTCACCGGCGGTGGTGGGGAGGAGGATCCAGTCGTCCGCCCCGCAGCGGACGGCGCGGCGCACGTCTTCGTCGCCGCGGCAGGCGGCGATCAGCGAGATGCCGCGCGCGCGGGTCTCGTCGCGCACCGTGGGGAGCAGCTCGGGCTTGACCTCGAACAGGAGGACGTTGGGCTTGGTGCGCAGCACGGGAAGGAGCTGGTCGGCGTTGGCCGCCATCGACCCCGCTCCCGCGTTGATGCTCACCACCTCCGCGCCCATCTTCGCCGCGGCGGCGGCCAGTGCCTCTTGCAGGGACGCCTCGCCTACATATCCGACGATCCTCACGCCGCGCTGCCCCGGGCCGCCAGGTTGCGCTCCACCTTTTCGAGCAGGTCCTTGAAGTCCACGGGTTTCACCACGTAGTCGTCGGCGCCGGAGCGCAGGCCCTCGAACTTGTCCTCGAAGGCGCCCTTCGCGGTCACCATCACCACGCGGGTGCTGCCCCCGAACTCGGGATGGCTCTTGATGGTGCGGCACACCTGCCAGCCGTCCATCCCCGGCATCATCACGTCCAGCAGCACCAGCTCGGGGCGCACCTGCTCCATGCGCGCCAGGGCGGTGCGTCCGTCGGGCGCCTGGGCCACGGCGTAGCCGCGGCTTTCCAGGAACGCGCGCAGGATTTCCACGTTGTCGGGGTTGTCGTCGACGACCAGGATGGTCCCCTTCGAATCAGCGGCAGCCAAGGTGCCTCTCCTCCCCCGGCCGTGGGGATTGGAGGTGTGTGTCAGATTAGCTCGTTTCGCCACGTGCGCAAGCGCCCGGCGTTGTTGGCGCGGAAAGGGCAAGAAGCGAGCCACCCACGGGTGTTCGGGCGCGCTATCTTCCGCAAAGACAACCGTTTGTGCAGAATGGGAGCGGACAGGAATCTGATCTTGAGATGCGGTGCGGCGGCGATCGTACCGGGGGCGGCCGAGGGCGGCTGAAGCCACGGCTACAACCACGGGAGCCTCGCAAACCGCACGAGGCTATTGGTCGATTGCCGTGGCGCTGGGATGGGATGAGTGCTAACTCCGCCTGATCCGTTGATGGAGAATCGATCGTAATCCTCGCCGGAGCGTGGAGCTAAGTATAGATCCTTCAGTCGCTTAGGCTTCTTCAGGATGACATCGTAGGGTTCTTTCCGAACCAACGGAATACCTGGATATGAGGGTCGCGGCGAGGAAAGGTCCCACCGCGCGCCCAGCCTTCGAAGCGTACCGATCGCAGTTCCCCCCTCCCCCGCGACGCGCGGGGAGGGGCCGGGGGAGGGGGCCCGCCGCGGCCGCGACGAAGCTGGTCCGCGCGCACCGCCGCCAACGAACATCGCCGCGCATCCAGCCTCCGGGATGCGCGGCGATCTCTTCTCTCTCCGGCGCGATCAGCCGTTGCCAACGCTGCTCTCGCTCCGTTCCTGGCTCGCGCGGCCGCCACCTTCGCGGACGCCGTTCTCGCCGCCGCTCTCGCGGCTGGCGTCGCTGACGCCGTCGAGCGGTTTGCGGCGGGCGGTGTCCACGCGCAGCTCGGTGCGGACGCCGCGGACGCCTTCCACCTCCCAGGCATCGTCGGTGGCGTAGCGGATCTCGTGGTGGTCGGGGAGCGAGCCGCGCAGCGTCACCACGCCGTCGCTCACGGCGACGGTGATGGATTCGGCGTCCACCCAGGTGTCGTAGAAGAGGGCTTCCTCCACGTCCTTTTGCACCTCGTCATCGGGGCGGCGGCGCTTCTCCAGGCGGCGGTAGTAGGGGCCCAGGCCGTAGCGCGCGGGGCCGTTCAGCGCCTCGTCGTCCCACGGGGCACCCTCGCCGCCGCGGTCCAGCGCCGCGTCGCCACCGCCCATCCCGGGGTGCGGGCGGAAGTCGGCGCCGTAGCCGGGGCCGCGCGTGCGCCGCATCCACTCGGGGCCAAAGCCGCCGGGCGTGTACGCCTCACGCGCCGCGGCCTCGCGGTCGAAGTTCGCGCCGCCCGGCATCACCTCACCGCGGTCGCCCCGCGGCCCGCCGCCGCGCCGATATCCGTCGTCGTAGCGCGCCATCTGCCATCCCCCCGTTCCGTTTCGGAGAACCGCATCGTTCGTCTGATGAACCGCCGCGCATCTCCCGAAAACCTGGGGCGATGCCACCGCCCGATCGTCGGGCACGTGCACGGCGGAATCCGGCGCACAAAACGAAGCGCGCCGGCGGGTCAACCGGCGCGCAACAAGCGTTCCAGCCAGGGGGCGGCTTCGCCCGGCGGCGGGCCGGGGGGAAGCGGGCGGCCGTGCATCTGGTGCAGCAGGCGGGCAAGGCGGTCGGGGCGGTCGGTGATGATGCCGTCCACGCCCCACTCCAGCAGGCGCCGCATGTCACGCGATTCGTTGATGGTCCACACGTGCACGGCCACGTTGCGCGCCTGCACCTGGGCCAGCATCCGCGGCGTGAGCACCTGGCGTCCGCCGTGCTCCTCGGGCATCTGGAAGGCGTCCACGGTGGGCGTCCACAGCCGCGTGGCGCGGGCCAGGTGCAGGCCGTAGAAGGCCATCATGTCCTGCCGCCCCGCGCTCTGCGCCCCGCCGTAGCTGCGGAAGCGCGAGCGGTTGTTGCGGTCGCCCGCGGCGATCAGCACGCGGTGCACGGCGTGCAGCTCGTGCACCGTGTCCCACACGGACTGCTGCGCGCGCGTGTCCTTGATCTCCACGTTCACGCGGGTGTGCGGGAACGCCTCCAGCACCTCGCGCAGGGTGGAGAGCCCCACGCCCGTGCCGCGGTAGGGGAAGGTCTTGCCGTCGTCCGGCGTGAAGCGGTATCCCGCGTCCAGCTGCTTCAGCTGGGCCACGGTGAGGGTGGAAACGTGGCCGGTGCCGTCGGTGGTCCGGTCGACGGTGGGATCGTGGATCACGATCGCCTCGCCCTCGCGGCTGGGCTGCACGTCGATCTCCAGCAGGTCGGCGCGCCACCAGTCCACCGCGCGCTGGAACGCCGCCGCGGTGTTCTCGGGCGCCAGCAGCGACCCGCCGCGATGCGCGATCAGCAACGGCCCGCCGGCCAGATAGCGGTGGCCGGGGCGCGACACGGGCTTGCGGAGCGGGTTGGCGAGGGCCACGAGAGGGCGAGGGAGGATGTCGAGCGAACGCCGGTTTCGTGCGGAACGGGCATCGCACGGGCGAATGAATTCGCGGCAACAACGGCCCGAAGTCCGCCTTCGCGGACTCGCACGCAGGCATCGCGGCGAATGGATAGCCCCGGGCGCATGCGACGGTTGCGGCGGGTTGAAACCCGCCGCTGGAACTTCCGGAAGTCCGCC
>DASSJS010000335.1:0-35166 GCA_035691085.1 Longimicrobium sp. | reverse complement strand
GTCTGATTAGTCCTTCGCCCATGCTCCTCAACGGCGTCATCCGGGGCGTGCAGGCAACAGGACCGGAGACCGATCCCAACCTGCGTGAGATGTACGCCAGTCTACTTTCAACCGCCATAGATTCTGCCACTTCTTCTATTGCTCACCCGGCGTTTGCCGAGATCCTCGGTCAAATGCTCCCCGATGAAGCAAAGATCATCCGCCTGCTCAAGAAGCGCGAAGGTCGTGCCCTGGTCAGCTTGGGTGTGTCGTCTTGGAAGAAAGAATATGTGGTTGTGGGGGACACAGAAAGGTTTTCACAGAGAATCATCGCCCTCGGGCGAGAGGCGGAGTGTGCGAACCCGGAATCATTACAGATCTACATCGATAACCTGAAACGACTCGGGCTTGTGACTGGAGGAGAGCACACTTTCAGTGAGCACTCTAAACAATTTCCGCCTGAGCCACCCTCGGCCGAGACAATAGAAGTAAAGGGATGGTTGTTCGGGTACGATTACCCGGAAGTATCGGATTTGTTGGCCAAGTATTCCGAATTCCGGGCTCCTAATCCGCGGTCAACCACGTCTGAGATCCAGGTAGAAGTGCTACAGTTGACATCTTTCGGGACGCAGTTCGTCCAGGCGTGCGCGGGAGATTGATTCAATCCCAACCCGTCCCGATCGCCGACCGAATCCGCCGCTGGTTCCGGCCGCCGCGGCGGCTGCGGTTTTCACGCGCCGGGTGGCTGTTCACCGGGGGCACGCTCGTCCTTGGGGTCGCGGCCATCGGCACGGGGAACAACCTGCTGTACCTCGTGCTGGGCGCCATGCTGGGGTTCATCACGCTCAGCGGATGGCTGAGCGAGCAGATGATCCGCCGGCTCGAGGTGCGCCGCCGGCCCGTGCGCGCGCTCACCGCGGGGAAGACGGGGCGCATCACCTACGACCTGCGCAACGCCAAGCGCCGCCTCCCCTCCCTGGCCGTGGAGATCGGCGAGGCGGGGCGCGAGGGGCGCGCGTGGGTGGCGGTGCTGGAGGCGGGCGAAGGGGCCGTGGCGCGCGCGGATGCCGTCTTCCCCCAACGCGGCGTGTACCCGCTGGAGACGGTGACGCTCGCGACGTCCTTTCCCTTCGGCCTGTTCCGCAAGGAGCGCGACCTGGAGATCCCCGGCGAGGCCGTGGTCTGGCCGCGGCACGACCGGCCGGTTCGCGAGCCGCGGCTGTCGGGCGACCGGGTGCAGCGCGCGGGCGAGACCTTCGCGGGGGCGGCCGGGGCGCGCGGCGAGTACCGCGGCCTGCGCCCCTACCGCCCGGGCGACGACCCGCGCGACGTGCACTGGCGCACCACCGCGCGCGTGGGCCACCCGGTGATCCGCGAGTACGAGCGCGACCGGGCCACCGCGCTCTGGATCTGCCTGGACCTTCGCTGCGAGCCGGGGGACGACGCGGAAGCCGCGGTGGAGCTCGCGGCGAGCCTCGCATCCGCCGCGGCGCGCCGCGGAGACCCGTTCGCGCTGGCGACCGGGGACGCGCGCGTGGCGCCGGGGACGGGCGACGCGCAGCTGGAGCGCGTGCTCGACACGCTGGCTCGCGCCCGCCCTCGCCCCGCCGCGCCGCGCGTGGGCCCGCCGGTGCCCGCGCGCGAGTGCGTGCTGGTAACCGCCGGCGCCGCGGACGCACGCTGGGGTGACGTGTACACGGTGGCGCGGGAGGGGCGGTGAAGCTCGCGCGGCTGCACCGCAGGCTGGCCAGCGGGATGGCCCTGGCCGCGCTCGCCGCCTACGCCGCGGGCGACGGGGTGGGGCCGCTGACGCTGGCCGCCGCCGCGGCGCTGGCGCTGTCGATGGTGCGGCTGCCGGGGCGGGGCACGGGCGCGTGGATCGAGCGGGCCACGCGCGCGGGGATCCTGCTGCTGTTCGCGTGGATGGTGTACGGCGCTTTCGTGCTGGGGCAGGATTTTCTTCCCGGCGTGATGGGGATGCTGCTGTTCCTGCTCGTGGGCGAGTCGCTGCGGCCGCTGGACGCGCGCAACGACATGCGGCTGTACTCGCTCTCCTTCGCGCTGCTGATCGCGTCCACCGCATTCTATCCGGGGCTGGGGTTCGCGTTCGGCTTCGTGGCGTACGTGGGGCTCACCATCCTGGCGATGATGGTGGGGTACCTGCGCCGCGAGACGGAGCGCTTCCGCCAGGGCGCCGTCGGCGTGGGGCGCGGATTCCTGTGGACCACGGTGGCGCTTTCGGGGGTGACGCTGGCGATGAGCGCGGGGGTGTTCCTCCTCTTCCCGCGTCTTCCCCGTGCGTGGAACGTGCAGGGGCGCCGCGGCGGGGGCGGCGAGGTGGCGGGGTTCAGCGACCGCGTGTCGATCGGCGAGTTCGGGGGGCGGATCGGGAGCAATCCCGAGGTGATGTTCCGCGTGGAGTTCCCCAACGGCGCGCCCGGCGACGCGGAGACCATCCACTGGCGCGGCCGCTCGTTCGACCGCTTTGACGGGACGGCGTGGGCGCGCACCGTGGGCGCCGTGGCGCACCGCGACCTGAGCCCGCGCGAATACGGGATGCGCTGGGGCGGGCCGCCGCGCGTGATGCGCATCTTTGGCGGGCCGCCGGGCGCCGACGTGCTGTTCGGGCCTCAGCCGATCCTGCTGGCGGAGCCGCGTTCGGCGATCCGCGTGTTCCGCGGTGCCACGGGCGACGTGGTGTTCACCGGCACCGACAACCCCGTCTACACCGTCGTCAGCGCCGGGGGCGAGCCCAGCGACGACGAGCTGGGCCGCGCATCGACCGGGGACAGCCCGGCGTTGCGCGCGTACCTGCAGCTGCCGCCGCTCAGCCCGCGCGTGCGGGCGCTGGCCGACTCGCTCACGGCGGG
This sequence comes from Longimicrobium sp., assembly GCA_035691085.1. Classification (GTDB taxonomy): domain Bacteria; phylum Gemmatimonadota; class Gemmatimonadetes; order Longimicrobiales; family Longimicrobiaceae; genus Longimicrobium. Next base: position 32,317 of record DASSJS010000335.1, on the reverse strand, counting down.
TGAATCGACCCGCATCGGCCAGGTGCGCGCGGTGGAGGCGTGGCTCCAGTCGTTCCGCTACACGCTGGAGCTGCCCGCGAGCCGCGACGAGGCGTCGATCGAGGGGTTCCTCTTCCGCCGCCGCGCGGGGCACTGCGAGTACTTCTCCACCGCCATGGCCGTGCTGCTGCGCGCCCGCGGCATCCCCGCGCGGAACGTGAACGGCTTCCTGGGCGGCGAGTGGAATCAGGACGAGCGATACCTGGCCGTCACCGGCAACCAGGCGCACTCGTGGGTGGAGGTGTGGTTCCCCGAGTACGGCTGGGTGCCCTTCGACCCCACCCCCGCCGGGCGCGGCGAGGTGGTGGCCGATGCCGGCCAGGGGTGGGTGTTCTCGGCGCGGATGTGGCTGGACGGCGTGGAGTACCGCTGGTACAAGTGGGTGGTGGACTACAACATGGATCGCCAGCTCTCGGTGTTCCGCGGCATCGGGTCGGCGTTCTCGCGCGGGGAGCGGGTGGACACGGACGGGGGCGGCGGCGGCCGGGGGGTGCGCGTCGCCGCGCCGTGGCTGCTGGCGCCGCTGGGGCTGGCGCTGCTCTGGCTGATCTCCGCGCGGCGGCAGCGCCCGGGCGCTCCCCGGCTCGGCCGCGCGTCGCGCGCCTATCTGTCCCTGCGGAAGGCCTACGCCCGCGCCGGCTGGGCGGAGGCCGAGGCGGGCGGCCCGCTGGAGTTCGCGCAGGCATTGGAGCGCGAGCAGGCCCCCGGCGCCGATGATGCAGTGCGCGCCGTCGATCTCTACCTCCACGCCCGCTTCTCGGGGCAGCCAGGCGACGAATCCGGCGCACACGAGTTGGCCGAGCGAGCCGCCAGCGCGAAGGAAGCCGTCCGCCGCGCGGGGAAGCGCCGCAAGCCGGCGGGGGTGTGACGATCCATCGCCGTGGCGGGTATGCGAGTGAACTCGCCGCTACAGCGGCACGCTGGCCTCGGGGTGACAGGATTGGGGGCCTGCGCACGAAACCAACGCCGCGGCTCGCCAGACTTCACGGCGCAGCACGCATCCTGCCGTGTTCGTAGGGCAGGTTGGATCGGCGGGACAACGACAGACAACGGCGGCGGGTGATGACGGGACGGTGGCTGGACCACACGGTTACGGACGAAGAGGCGGGGCGCACCGTGCAGGATGTGCTCACCGGCCCCATGCAGGTGTCGCGGCGGATGATCCAGAAGCTCACCCGCGCGCAGGGCATCCTGCTCAACCGCCGCGCGCCGTTCCTGGGCCGCAAGGTGAAGGCGGGCGACGTGGTCTCCGCGCGCATCCAGCGCGACGAGGAGCCGGGGCTGCTGCCGGTGGAGATGCCGCTCGACATCGTCTATGAGGACGGCGACGTGCTGGTGCTGAACAAGCCGCCCGGCGTGCTGGTGCACCCCACCAGCCCCGAGCAGCGCGAGACGCTGGCCCACGGCGTGGCGTTTCACTTCGCCCAGCGCGACCTGCGGGCGCGCGTCCGCCCGGTGCACCGCATCGACCGCGACACCTCGGGGCTGGTGCTGTTCGCCAACAGCGCCATGGCCCACCAGCTCCTCGACAAGCAGCTGCGCGAGGGCGTGATCGGCCGCGCGTACCTGGCGCTGGTGGACGGGGTGATGGAGGGGGACCAGGGCGTGATCGACGCGCCGATCGGGCGCGATCCGCGGCGGCCCAACCTGCGCGCCGTGCGCCCGAACACCGAGCCGGCCCGCACACGCTGGCGCGTGATCGACCGCTTTCCCAACGCCACGCTGCTGGAGCTGGAGCTGGAGACCGGCCGCACGCACCAGATCCGCGTGCACATGCAGCACGCCGGCCACCCCGTGCTGGGCGACCGCCAGTACGGCCGCGCGGGCGTGCGGCTGATCGGCCGGCAGGCGCTGCACGCCTCGCGGCTCACCTTCCATCACCCCACGTCGGGGCAGGAGATGACGTTCGAGGCGCCGCTCCCGGACGACATGGCGCGGGCGGTGGATCAGCTGCGGGGCGGTGGCGGGGATGGAGCGGCGGAGGCCTCCACGGGCGGGTGATGACGGCCGGGTGACGCCCGGGTGCGCGCGCGTGGGCAGATTAATGGCCAGCACTCACGGCCGGGTGCACCATCCGGTGTCCGCCCGCCCATCGTCCCCGACATCCCGCGGTAACGCCATGCGCAACCTTATCTCCCTGAGCACGTTCGTCCTTGCCGCCGCCGCGGCGTCCATGCTGGCGCCGGAAAGGGCGGCGGCGCAGTCGGACCGGGGCACGGGCTTCTTCATCGGCGCGGGAGTGGGCGCGTCGCGGGTGGGCGAGGGGGAGACGGACGTCTCCGCCGTCGGGGCGTTGCTGCACCTGCGCGCCGGATACGCCATCCGCCCCACGGCGGCGGTGCTGCTGGAGATGACGCAGACGGGGATCGGCTCGTCTCCGCCGCGCGATTCGATCGCCATCGAGGGGAGCGTGCTGCGGGGCGATCACCAGCTTTCCACCACGGTGCTGCTCCTTTCGGCGCAGCTCGGCGCACCGGGCAAGGTGTACGTGCGGCCGGGCCTGGGGGTGGCGCGGCACGCGTTCACCTTCTTCGCCCCCACGGGCGACGGCGGCTACGTGCCGGGCACCAGCCACGAGGTGGGGCCGGCCGCGGGGATCGCCGTGGGCCACGAGCTCCCCCTCTCCGGCTTCCCGCTGGCCGTGGAGGCCACGGCGTTGTGGAGCAAGGGCGAGGACAGCTCCAGCCCGCGCGTGTCCCTGGGCCTCCAGTTCGTGCACGATTTCCGCTTCTGATACCCGGATTGGGCGATTGACTGTGCATTCACGGCGCACCAGTCCGTCATCCTGAGCGCGACCACGCTGCACCTGAGGCGTGCTCCGGCATCCGCAGCGCGAAGGATCTAAAACACCAGGTACGCTACAGCCGGTTGTTTCGCGGAGACCGGCTTTAGATCCTTCGGCCTGCAACCGCTTGTGCGGACGCGGCTTGGGTGTGGCCGGCCTCAGGATGACGGAAGGTGGTTGGGGTGCGGCATGCACAGTCCATCACCGCTACGGGTATGATCCTGTCTCGGAGACCTGAGCGGTTCGCTGGCCGACGAACCGGCGGCGGGCGGATACACACAGACGCGAGCGGGGCCGGCGATCATCTCGCCGGCCCCGCTCGCTACTTCGCGTTCCTGCCGGTGCGGATCAGGAGCGCGGAGCCGGCTGGCCGTGCTGCTGGCCGCGCTGGCCCTGGCCACGGCGGCCCTGCGAGTCACCCCGGTGGCCGCCGCGCTGGCCGCGGTGCTCGCTCATCCACTGGCGGACCTGCTGGCGCTGCTGCTCGGTGAGCACCGACTGAGCCTCGCGGAGCGCCGCCTGCTGGTTGGCGCGGATCTGGTCACGCGTGGGCTTGCTCTGCTCGCGGAAGCGGCGCAGCTGCTCGCGCTGCTGATCGGTCAGCTGCGGGCGCTGGCCACGCTCGCGGCGCATCCCGCGCTGGCCCTGCGCGTCACGGCCCTGGCCGCGCTCACCGTCGGGGCGGCGCATCTCGGGAAGGCCAGCCTGCTGGCGCTGGGCGCGCAGCCGCTCCGCCAGCGCGCGGTTCTGGCTCTCCAGCCGCTGCTGGATGGAGGTGAGCCGCTGGATCTGCGCGTCGGTCAGGTTCAGCTGCTGGCGCCGGGCGATCAGCGCCTGCAGGGCTCCGCGGCTGCCGGCGTGCCCACGCATCCCGCGCATACCACGCATCCCCCGGCCGCCCTGATCGCCGCGCTGGTGCTGCCCATACTGCTGCCCCTGCGCGGGCGGCGTGCCCTGCTGCGCCGCCGCAACCGCCGGCGCCCCCGCGACGGCCAGCGCCATCGCAATCGCACGAATCTTCATCACGACAACCTCGTTGACATCGGGTGGTAAGCAACCGCCATCCGGTTGCGCTACAATGAATTACCATCATCCCACCCGATCCGTTGGTTAGCGGACCATTAGCCGCCCGATGTCCGTCAATCCGCCCGTGCGACGCCGATCCTCCCCCTCACCGCCATCCCGTCGGAGCGCGATCCCATCCGCGTGCCGGTGCGCCGCCGGGTCGCGATCGATTCCGCGCGCGGCCGAATCGTACGCCGGACGCTCCGCGGGATCGGCCAGGTGCGTAAGCAGGCGATACATGGCTCTACCCTCCAGCGCCGTCAGGGCGCGCAGATGATGATGCTGGGCGTGCGACCGGCCGCCGCGGCGGTCAGCCGGCGAAGGTGCGGAAGAAGTCTTCCAGCCGGTGCGTGCCGTGCGCGGGCGCCACGCAATCCACCTGGCTCACCTCGGCGCCGAAGGCCAGGAGCGCGGCCAGGCGACGGTTCAACGGCTTCGTCACCGCCCCCGCGGCGCGGAAGAAGCCGGGCGGCACGCGCGTGAGCCTGGGCTCGCGCCCCAGTGCGCGGAACGCCACGCGCACGATCTCGGCACGCGTGAGCGTCTCGGGGCCGCCGGCGGGCACCTCGCGCGGCCCGGCCGCCACCGCGTCGGCGCAGACAAGCGCCAGGTCGGCCTCGTGGATGGGATTGGTGCGCGCCTCGCCACTACCGATCACGATTCCGCGCCCGCGCCGGGCCATCTTCGTGATCTCGCCGAAGAAGGAGAAGAAGCCGGTGGGGCGGATGATCGCGTGATCGATCCCCGAGCCGGCCAGCTCGTCCACGAAGCGCTCGTGGGCGTCGGTGTACTCCAGGTGCCGCATCGCCTGCCCGCCGAAGACGGAGACGTAGACGAAGCGGCGGACGCCCGCCCCGCGCGCGGCGGCCAGCAGGTTCCGGTTGCCGCCCCAGTCCACCTCCAGCGGCCCGCGGCGGTCGCGGAGGTCATTCAGATCCATCGACGAGCCGGCACAGGAGAAGATGACGTCCACCCCCTCGCACGCCGCCCCGAGCGACGCGGGATCGAGCAGGTCGCCACGCACGGCTTCGTCCACCGGGCCCGTGAGCCGCTCGGGGCGACGCGAGAGGGCGCGCACCCGGTAGCCGCGGCGCCGCAGCTCGTCCACCACGTGCCGCCCCAGCTGCCCCGAGGCGCCCGCCACCAGTACGCGCTCCATCCCCCGCCTCCGCATCGTCGTGGTCCAAAACGAAGCCCGCCACGTCCCCGTTCCGGGATCGTGGCGGCAATCTGCGCGTGTGCTGTCGCGGGGATGATCGGAATACCTCCGCGTTCCCGTCACGAATCTCCCGACCGCCCGGCGGAGGCGCGTGGGGAATTTCCCGGCACGCGTCCGTGTCCGGCCGATGGGGCCGCGCGGCTATCCGGCGGAGGACTGACCCCCATCCTCACCGCGCTCCTTCAGCATCTCCTCCATGCGCGAAAGGCAGCGCGAGAACTTCTTGCCGTAGGCGCCGGTCAGGAACGCGCGCGGGAACAGCTCGCCGAGCGGGATGGCGGAGGTCATGGCCAGCGGCACGGCGCGGTCGTACAGCTTGTCGATGAAGTGCACCCAGCGCAGGCCGTCGATCATCACCGTGATCGGGCCCAGGCCGCGCACCAGCAGCTGGTCCATCGCCTCCACCAGCGCCACGTAGCGGATGGGGTGCACCTCGCCGAGCCCCGCCAGCAGCGCGGGAAAGTCCGCCACCAGCGTCCGGGGGCCGGCGGCGGCAAGGGCGTGGTCGAACGCCGCGTCGCCCAGGAAGTAGCCGCGGCCGGGGTCGGCCTCGAAGCGGCGGTGGCGGTAGTCCTCGCCCTCGATCTCGAGCACCTCGAAGGCGCCGGCCAGCTCCTCGATCTCGCTGCGGAAGTTCTTCTGGTCGAAGCGGCCGGTGCCCAGCTCGTTGGGCACGGTGTTGGACGTGGTAGCCACGCGGATCCCGTCGGCCAGCGCGCCGCGGAGAAAGGCGAGCGCCATCTTCAGGTTGCCGGGGTCGTCCAGCTCCCACTCGTCCACCGCCACCAGCCGCCTGCCGCGAAAGGCGGTGCGCGTCCCCTCCACGCCCAGCAGGCCGATCGTATAGACCAGCTCGTCGAAGCTCAGATATGCGCTGGGCCGCGGCGATTCGTTCCAGAGCGCCGCCAGCAGGTGCGTCTTGCCGACACCGAAGCCGCCGTCCAGGTACACGCCGCCGCCCTGCTCGCGGCCGCCGAACACCTTGCGCAGCCATCCGCCGCGCTCGTTCCGCAGCTCGTCCGCGACGGCGCGGAGCCGCTCCACGGCCGCCGCTTGCGAGGGGTGGCGCGCATCGGGCCGGTAGTTGCCGAAGCGCTTGTCGGCAAAGCGCGGCGGCGGAACGAACCCGGCCACCAGCTCGGCCGGGTCGGGCCGCGCGGGTAGCCCGGCGATCATCGTCTTCAGGTCGAGCAATCGGTCTCCACGGGCGGAATGAGTGAGCGTGCGCAAACCTCGCTACCCATCGCTATGGGGACAAGACGAGAGGACAGCAAGGCAACCGCGATGAACACGGAGGACACGGAGGTACACGGAGGACACGGAGAACTGCGGGTAGTTCTCCGTGTCCTCCGTGGTTCTCCGTGCCCTCCGTGTTCATCCTGGCGAAACTTCACCGTCATCGGACGCTTCCGGCGCGGCAGAAGCTTCTACAGGCTGCGCGTTCAACACTCGTCGCAAGCCATTCTTCAGCTTTACCTCGCCAAAGTTGATCAGGAGACCTACGGGAAGGTTGAGCAGCTTGAGGTAAGTCAGCACCTGACGTACGTGAACGGGCGCAAGTTTCTCGACTGCTTTCACCTCAACGATTACCTGATTCTCCACCAGCAGGTCCGCTCGAAACCCGTTTTTGACCTTGATGCCGTCGAACTCGAACGTGACTGGCTTCTGCCGCTCGACAGTGAAGCCACGCTCCTCCAGCATTCTCGCCAGAAGGATTTCATACGCCGACTCCAGGAGCCCCGGTCCGAGCTGGGTATGGAGCCGGTACGCCGTGTCAACCACCGCACCGGTAATCTGCTCATTCGGATACACGCCTACCTCCGATCTAAAATGGACACTTGAATGGGGAAACAGAACATAATGAAATACAATCCGGCTGGGTAGCTCTCTGTTCACGTACATCAGAATGGACACCCCCACGCCGATGCTGCCGGCGCGGGGGTGTTCACATTGATACCAGCAAGAGCGTCAGCGCGGATAGATGCGGTAGCGGTCCTGCATCTGGCGCCAGGCGGCGAGCTGCTGGGTCCAGCGCTGCTGGATCTGGCGGGGGTCGTCGCCGCGCTCGAAGGCGGTCATCGCCCAGCGGCTCCCCAGCATCTGCGTCATCCCCGGCGGGTCCTCGATCTTGAACTGCGTGGGGTGCAGGCGCTTGATCTCCGTCAGCAACGCGAGCGTCACGAACGGCATGTCCACGCGGTTCCGGTCCGTCACCGCCAGGCGGATCATGTGGTGCGGCTGCGCCCCGGCCGGCGTGACCACCACCGTGTCGAGCCGGATCCCCTGCAGGTTGTACTTCCGCACCGCCGCCAGCACCTCTCCCGCCTTCATCCATGGCGCGCCCAGGTAGCTGAACGGCGCGTCGGTCCCGCGGCCCACCGACAGGTTCGTCGCCTCGGCCAGCACCAGCCCGCTGAAGGCGAGCGCCGCGTTCAGGCTGCGGATGTTGGGCGACGGGTTGATCCAGCGCAGCCCCGTCTGGTCGAACCACATCCCCCCCGTCCATCCGCTGGCGGGGACCACGTGCAGGTCGGCGCCCACGCGGAACTCGCGGTTCACGTAGCGCGCCACCTCGCCCGCCGTCATCCCGTGGCGCAGCGGCACGGGGTAGAGCCCGGTGATCTGCTGGCCGATCCGCTGCGTGCGAATCTCCAGGTCCATCATCGGGCCCTGCGCCACGTTCGTGATCGGGTTCGGCCGGTCGAGCACCACGAAGGGGATGTGCTGCGCGGCCGCGGCTTCCATCGCGTACGCCATCGTCCACACGAAGGTGTACGGCCGCGCGCCGATGTCCTGGATGTCGAACATCAGCACGTCCACCCCGCGCAGCATCTCGGGGGTGGGCTTCTGCGTCCGCCCGTAGAGCGAGAAGACCGGCACGCCGGTGGCGCTGTCGCGCTGGTTGGCGATCTGCACGCCCCCCTCGACGTTGCCGCGCACCCCGTGCTCGGGGCCGTACAGCGCCACCAGCCGCACCCCGGGGGTGCGCGCCAGCAGGTCCACCGCGTGCTCGCCGGTGCTGGTCACCGCGGTCTGGTTGGTGATCAGCCCCACGCGCTTGCCGCGCACCAGCGCCAGCGAGTCGCGCACCAGCACCTCCAGCCCCGGCAGCACCCGCGCCTGCTGTGGCTGGCCGGCCGTGGCCGAGCCGGCGGCGGGGGAGGGTAGCGTGTCGGCGGCGCCGCCGTGCTGCGGCGGAGCGCCGGTCTGGCAGGCGGCGGTCAGTGCCGCGGCTACGAGCGCGGCCAGGCGAAAGCGTGCGGGTTGGCGGTGCATGGGGCCGACCGGTAGTTTGGGCGCCGCCGCCGGGGCTCGGCGGATGGGAGCGAGCTCGGGCGGCTGGCACGGTACGCGCAAGCTGGGCGGTGCGCCGGCCCGCGCGGAAAGAGCACGGGCCGGGCTTGCGAAAGGCGGGCCACCATCGTCCGCGCGAATCGGTGGGACGGGCGGCACATCACGGGAGAGAGGGCCGGTTTTGAGCGAAACGTACCGTCCGGCGCGGCCGGACGAGCTGGAAGAGGTGGCCCGGCTGGAGGCGCACAGCTTTCCCGCGCCCGGCCGGGGCGCGCGCTGGTGGATGGAGTTCCTGCGCAACGGCCCGCACGGCGGGCTGGAGAGCCTCTGGGTGGCCGAGGAGGGCGGCCGGCTGGTGGGCGCCTGCCAGCTGCTGTGGCTGCGGCAGTGGGTGGCCGGGGTGGCGCTGCCGGTGATGGGGCTTGCCGGCGTGGCCATCTCGCCCACGCACCGGCGCCGCGGCCTGGCGCAGCGGATGCTGGTGGCCGGCTTCGAGCACGCCCGCGAGCGGGGCGACGTGGCCTCGGCGCTCTTCCCCTTCCGCGCCAGCTTCTACGAGGACCTGGGCTACGGGCTGGCCGGCGAGGCGCACCAGTACCAGCTCCCCCCCGCGCTCCTCCCCGACGACAAGACGGAGCGGATGAAGGTGCGGCTGGTGGACACGCCCGAGGACCTGGAGGCCATGAAGGCCGTGTACGCCGAGGCCGCGCGCCTCCTCCAGACCGGGCAGCTCGACCGCACCGACCGCAGCTGGCGCGGCTCATGGGGCGACGACGAGCACGCGGCGGTGGTCTACTGGAACGACGACGGCGTCCCCGAGGGGTACTGCATCGTGAAGTACCGGGCCGACCTCCCGCTGGACCGGCGCTACCTGGAGGTGGAGGAGCGCGCCTGGCTCAGCATCGGCGCGCAGCGCGGCATCTACGGGTGGCTGAGCACGCTGGGCGACCAGTGGCGCGAGATCGCCTACCGCGCGCACCCCGAGGAAGGCTTCGGCGACCGCATCAAGGAGCCGCGGCTTCCGCTGCTGCAGGCGCCCAGCTGGCGCCTCTGGTTCCCGTCGGCCACGCTGGTCCGCGGCCCCATGTTCCGCGTGCTCGACGTGTGCGACGCGCTCAGGTCGCGCGCGCTGGCCAGCGAGGCCGAGCTCACGCTCAAGCTGGAGATCGAGGACGCGCAGGTGCCCGAGAACCGCGGCCCGTGGCGCGTGCGGATGGAGGGCGGCGCCATGCAGGTGGAGCACTGGGTGGGCGGCCGCTGCGACGCGGAGCTGGCCATGCCGGTCCAGACGCTCTCGCGCATCTTCGTGGGTGCCATCGCGCCCTGGCAGGCGCTGGCGGGCGGCCTGGCCACGCTGAACGGCGGCGACGTGGTGAAGATGCTCGACCGCGCGTTCGAGGTGCCGAAGCCGTGGATGTTCGACAAGTTCTGACGGCGGTAAGAAAGTACGGGTACGGAGACGGAACTGCGGTGCTGAGTGCTGAGTGCTGAGTGCTGAGTGCTGAGTGCTGAGTGCTGAGTGCTGAGTGCTGAGTGCTGAGTGCTGAGTGCTGAGTGCTGAGTGCTGAGTGCTGAGTGCGAGGTGCGAGGTGCGAGGTGCGAGGTGCGAGGTGCGTCTGCAGGATGCCGGGACGATCCGCGGCGCCGCGCCCCCTCCGCTCGCTCAGGCTCGCACCTCCCCCGTTCCGGGAGAGGTTGGCAGGGCGGGCACCCCGGCGGCTCCGAAATCCCGGTGTGAGCGGAGTTTGCAGGGCGCGCGGACATCGCGTCCGCCACCCTCTCCCGGTACGGGGGAGGGTCGCGCCCTAAGGCGCGGGGAGGGGGCCGCGGGGAGGGGGCCGCGGCGCGGCGGGATCGCGCGATTGACTCGGCAAGGGCCGCTTTTGTTCCACGGTTGTGCGAAAGTTGCTCTGGGTGGGCGGCGGGGATGATGAAGGGCGGATCGCGATGGTGCTCTGAGGCCAACGGGAGGAGCGATGATGCGGATTTTCCGCGGGACCTGGGTGGCGGTGGCGGCGCTCGCGCTGGCGGCGTGCGGCGGCGGCGGTGATGCGGGCGGCAGCGGCGGGCAGGGAGCGCAGGGCGGCGACGAGGCACCGCCCCCGGGGAACTTCAACACCTTCGGCGGCGGGCCCATCGGCGGCACGCTGGTGGTGCTGAGCGAGGGCGACGCCGACAACCTGAACCCCGTCACCTACGACGCCAACCCGGCGTACCAGCTGGTGCACCTGATGTTCAGGGCGCTGGGGCGGCGCGACAGCACGCTCAGCAACTACACGCCCGACTTCCTGGACCGGTGGGAGCAGAAGGACCCCAACACGGTGATCCTGCACGTGCGCCCCGGCATCAAGTGGCACGACGGGGTGCCCACCAGCGCCGAGGACGTCGTCTACACCATCAACCTGCAGAAGGACTCCACCGTCGCCTCCACGCGGCAGCAGGACGTGAACGCCGTGACCTCCGTCCGCGCGCTGGACAGCATGACGGTGGAGGTGAAGCTCGACAAGGCGGGGCCGGCCACCTTCAACTCGCTCCTCGAGGTGGTGCCCGTTCCGAAGCACCTGCTGGACAGCATCCCCGCGTCACGAATGCGCTTCGCCAGCTTCAACATCAAGCCGGTGGGGAACGGGCTGTTCCGCTTCGTGCGCTGGACCAAGGGGCAGGAGGCGGTGGTGGAGGCGAATCCCGACGCCCCGCAGCGGCCCTCGCTCAACCGCGTGATCATGCGCATCGTCCCCGACCCCAGCGCCCGCCTGACGGCGCTGATTAACGGCGAGGGCGACCTGGACAAGATCACCGCCGACCAGCGCGAGCGGCTGCAGCAGGCGCAGAACGTCCGCGTGATGAGCGCCGCCCGCGTACGACCGGGGTGGATCGTGTGGAACGTGTCGCGCCCGCCGGTGAACGACCCGGTGGTCCGCCGCGCCTTTTTGATGACGGTGGACCGCGCGCGGCTCACCGAGGCGATGTTCGGCAAGGAGGGCGAGCCGGCCTTTTCGCCCCTCCCCACCAAGCTGCGCGAGCACACCGCCGGCGTGCGGCCCATCCCCTTCAACGTGCAGCAGGCCGCGCAGATGCTGCAGCAGGCGGGATGGGTGGACACCAACGGCGACGGCATCCGCGAAAAGGGCGGGCGGCCGCTGCAGCTGGAAGTGGAGTACAGCTCCGCCGATCCCGTGCGCGCCGACATGCTGGTGGCCATCCAGCAGATGGCCAAGCAGGCCGGCATCGGCATCGTCCCCCGGCCGTACGAGCGCACCACCTGGGTGGACCGGCTCAAGGGCCGCAAGTTCGTGGGGAGCTTCTGGGGATGGGGATGGGGACCGGGGGTGATGGGGCCCAACGCGCGCGGCGTGTTCCACTCGGCCAACATCCCGCCCAACGGCGCCAACTTCGCCGGCTACCGCAACCCGAAGCTCGACGCGCTGATCGACTCGGTGATCGTGGAGCCCGACACCGCGAAGTCGCGCGGGATGTGGCGCCAGATCGAGCAGATCGTGATCGACGACGCCGTGTACGCGCCGATCTTCTTCGACCCCGAGTACTACGGGGTGAGCGCGCGCTTCCGCGGCGTGAAGTTCCGCGGCCCCGAGTGGTGGGAAGACGTGATCTACTGGTGGGTCCCGCCCAACCAGCTCACCGCCCGCGACAAGCAGGGCACCCAGCCCGCGCGGTAGGCCACCGGCCGGTGACGGGATGATGCCGATCCGCCCCTCTCGCGAACCATGCGGGAGGGGCGGATTGGCGTTGGCCGCGCGACCAGTCCGCGGCGGGTGGTGTGCGGGCGAGCGGGTGTCACCCGCCGTCGCGCCGGCCAGCCCCGGCGCGGGAAGGTTGCGCGGTGGAGCCGAGGCGCCGGAACTCGCCGCATCGGAACCCGGGCCGCATGCCGACCCCCAGCTCGTCCACCCGGGAGGTGTCGCCGGCGGTGTGCGCCGCGAGGTACTCGTGCCTGCAGAGCGCCACCGCCCGGCTCGGAACCAGCCACGCCTCGTACCATCCGAACAGGGCGATCAGGACGGCCGGGACGACGATCACGGGGGCGCGATCGAATCGGCCCATCCAGCGCAGGCGTGTTCTCAGGTTCATCTTCGGTTTCTCCCGGTCCGCATTCACACCAGAGCTTACGGCGGCGCGGGATCCCGGTTTCGGAACGGCATTTCTACCATCGGCACCAGGACGTAGATTCAGTCCGTACGCTACCTTACGAAAACACCGGACCGCAGTATCCCGCAAATGCGATTTTCCCTGCGCGGCGCGCTGGCGGCCGCGTTCATCCTGGCGATGTGCGCGCTGTGCGTGCGGCTGGGGTTCTGGCAGCTGGACCGGCTGCAGCAGCGCAAGGCGCGCAACCAGGCGCTGGAATCGGCGCTCGGGATGCCGGCGCTGGAGTATGACTCGATGACCGCCGCGGCCATCGAGCGCCAGCCCGAGCTGTTCATCAACCGCCGCATGCGCGCCCGCGGCACCTACGATCCCGCGGGCCAGGTGGTGCTGCGCGGGCGGTCGAACCAGAGCAATCCCGGCGTTCACCTCGTCACGCCGCTCGTCGTCACCGGCGTCCCCCAAGCGCTGCTGGTGAACCGCGGCTGGGTCCCCTCGCCCGACGCGGCGACGGTGGACGCGGGGGCGTTCGCCGAGCCGGGGCCGCGCACGGTCACCGGGATCCTGCAGGAGATCCCGCGGAACACGCGCGCCGCGGGCGAGCCGGCCACCACGCGGGTGAACGGCGCGCCCGTGGTCACCTATCGCCGCCTGGACCTCGACGCGCTACGGAAAGTCGAGCGGCGGCCGTTCGTGCGCCTGTACCTGCAGCAGCTTCCCGGCGCCGACTCGGCCGGCAACCAGGGGCCGGTGCGGATCGCCCTGGCGCCCCGCGACAACGGGCCGCACCTGAGCTACGCCGTCCAGTGGTTCAGCTTCGCCATCATCGGCGTGATCGGCCTCGCCATCATCCTCCTCCGCCAGCGGCGGCAGACAGGCTGAGAACGGCAAACAGCAACAACAGCCTCACACAGAGGAACCAGAGGACCAGAGGGACCAGAGGAACCGCGACGGTTCTCCCTGGTCCTCTGGTACTGTGCGTGCAGGGTGTTTCGCGAGCTGTCCACAGCCTTACAAGATGAACGAGGTGCTTCCGCGCTTGTGAGTGAACACGTACATTATCCGTCCTGCGAACGTGTCCATTTTTAAGATGGAGGAATTCAGCGTGAACACCAGCAACCAGATCACCGGTGCGATCGTCGATGCGGCGTACCGTATCCACACGAAGCTGGGTCCGGGCCTGCTCGAGCACGTTTATGAGACCGTGCTCGCAAAGACGCTGCTAGAATCCGGGCTTCGCGTTGAACGGCAGATGCCCGTAGCGTTCGAGTTCGAGGGAATTCGGTTCACCGATGCATGCCGGGTTGACCTGCGCGTGGAGAAGCAGGTCGTGGTCGAGTTGAAAGCGGTGGAGATGCTCGCACCGGTTCACTCCCGGCAAGTGCTCACGTACCTGCGGCTTCTCGACTTACCGCATGGGCTGCGGATCAACTTCGGGGCGTCGAAACTGAAGGACGGACTCCACCGCATCCTGAATCCCCGGGCTTCGGGGCTGCCACCCGCGCCCGCACGGGAGAAGTCCTGATTTTTTCACCCCAAAGGAACGAGAGGGACCAGAGGGAACACCGGCAGTTCCTCTGGTCCCTCTGGTCCTCTGGGATGAAAAGCTGTTGCTGTTCGCAGTTTCCCTACGCAGCCGCGAACGTGAACCTGCAGCTGGGCGCGCCGCGGTCGCAGCACTCGGTCACCTCGTAGCCCACCACCTCGCTCAGCAGCGCGGCGGCGATGCGGCACACCTCGCGGTGGCCATCCACCGCCTCGCGCAGCGGGCAGCCGAAGCCGCGAATCGAGGCCACGCCACCATCCACGCGCGCCTCGGCCACACCGCCCAGCTCCGCCAGCACCGCCACCGCCGCCTCGGCCCGCCGCGACAGGTCTCCCTCGGCGCGAGGGAAGGTATCGCCCAGCCGCGCGCCCACCTCGGCCACCAGCGAATCCACCTCCTCGGCAGACATGCGGCCGCGCAGCGCATCCAACATCGTGCGCAGCACCACGCCGTAGGCGCGGGGGAAGAGCGAATCGGCCTCGGGGGTGAGCGCGTACACGTGCGCGGGCTTGCCCACGCCCCGGCGCACGCCGCGCAGCGCCACCAGCCCGTCGCGTTCCAGCCCCGACAGGTGCATGCGCACGGCGTTGTCGGTAAGCCCCAGCGCGTCGGCCAGCTCGTTCACGGTGTGCTCGGAGCGGCGCAGCAGCGTGATCACGCGGCCGCGGGTGCTCCCCATCAGCCGGTCGTTCCAGCGTCTTGTCTCCACGTTCATCCTCCTTCCCTGATAGCGAGTCTAACCCGCCGCCGCCCTCTTGTCCAGTAAGTCAAAAAAAATGTTGACATATAGATGGGACTCATTACTTTGCGATACCGAGCCGGGCGCGCATCCGCCAACCCCGGCCCGCGCGTATCCAACACGCAGTTCGCTCAACACCCCAACGTGGGAGACACCCATGAACCGCAATGCGCGCACGCTCGCCCTCACCCTGTCCATCCCCACCGCGCTGCTGCTGGCCGCGTGCGGCGACAAGGACGGCGGCGCCAACAACGGTGCGTCCGACACCGCCGCCGTCGCCGCCACGCCCGCCCCGCCGCCGCCGCCGGCCGCCGCCCCGGCCGCGGCCGGCACCGTGACCGACCCGCAGATTGCCGCGATCGTGGTGGCGGCCAACGCCACCGATAGCGCCGGCGGCGTGCTGGCGCAGCAGAAGGCCACCAATCCGCGGGTGAAGGAGTTCGGCGGGCGGATGGTGACGGATCACAGCGGCGTCAACAAGCAGGCCGTGGCGCTGGTCACCAGGCTTGGCGTGACGCCCGAGGAGAGCCCCACCAGCCGGCAGCTCACGCAGGGTGGCGAGCAGTCGCGGCAGCAGCTGTCGGGGCTGTCGGGCGCGGCGTTCGACCGGGCGTACATGGACCACGAGGTGGAATATCACCAGACGGTGCTCGACGCCATCAACAACACGCTGCTCCCCAACGCGCAGAACGCCGAGTTGAAGGCGCTGCTGCAGCAGGTGCAGCCCGCGGTGGCCGCGCACCTGGAGATGGCGAAGGGGATCCAGAAGGAGCTGCAGGGCCAGCCATGAGCATGCATCCCGCGCATCCGGCGGTGTGGGCGGCCCTGCTCGCGGCGCTCGCCGGATGCGCGGGCGCTCCCCGGCCCGTCCGCCACGAGATCGGGATCACCGCGTTCGTCTACCAGCCGGGAGACGAGCCCGTGCACCCCGGCGACACGCTGGTGTTCGTGAACCACGACGCCGTCCCCCACACCGCCATCGCGGCGGACAGCGCGTGGGACACGGGGGAGATCCCCGCCGGCGGCACGATCTCGGTGGTGGTCCCCGCCACCGGGCTCGGCATCGGCGCGTACAGGTGCGCGTTCCATCCCAACATGGCGGGGAGGCTGACGGAGGCGAGGTAACGGCGGGTGGGGATGAGTGGGAGGATGAGGGGACGTGGTGGCGGGGAAGAAGTATCTTCGCGGCCGCGGCGGCCCCCTCCCCCCGGCCCCCTCCCCGCGCTCCGCGGGGGAGGGGGAGAGGTCGAGGTGAGCGAGAAGCTTCTGGTGGATAAAAGAACGAGGGGAGGTCCCGCGCGGGACCTCCCCTCCGATCGTACCTCCGTACCTCCGTACCTCCGTACCTCCGTACCTCCGTACCTCCGTACCTCGTACTTTCGCGCTTTCTCAGGTGTGGCCCGGGCCGTCGTCGCCGCCGTGGTGGCCTTCGCTGTGGAAGGCGCGGCCGGCCTCGACCTTGAACTCGCCCAGCTTCCCGTTGAACTGCGACAGGTCGATCACCGTCGTCCCCGTCTTGAAGAAGGCGGCGGGGTCGAGCACCACGGCCACGGCGCTGCTGGTGGAGCCCTCGGCCACGGTGAGCGCCGGGGTGATGGGGAGCGTCAGCTTCACCTCGGCGCGGAGGAACGCGCGGAAGGTGCGCGGCGCGCCGCCGGTGGGGGTGAAGGTGCCGGTCACCAGCATGCTCGCCTTCTGCGGCCAGTCGGGGATCTGCGCGCGGATCTGGCTGAAGAGCGCGGCCACCTGCGCCGGGGTGGCGTCGTCGTCGTCCACCTTGTCGCCGTCATCGTCGTCCAGGTCCAGGTTCTTCACCCGGAAGCGCAGGCTGGTGTAGGTGCCCGCGGGGACGGCGCCCGTGGTCACGTTCAGCTGGCTCCCGTCCAGCGGCACGTCCACGAAGAAGGGGCCCGCCTGGAACTCGCACTCGTCGTCGCTGGTGGACGAGCCCGCGCAGGGAACGTCGTTGGCGCCGCGCAGCTGGAACTTGGCCACCACCACCTGGATGCCGGTGATCGACAGCGTCCCGTTCGTCCCCGCCACGGTCAGCGGCCCGCCCAGCGCCGCCATCCCCTCGCCGGCGCGCAGCGCCTGCGTTCCCGACACGCCCATGCGCACCGACACCTGCGCCGGCGCCCGCGTTCCCGTGCTGTCTCCGCCGCATGCAGCCAGCGCCAGCGGCGCAACCAGCAGCGAAAGGGCGAACCAGTTCCTGGCCTTCATCGGTCTCTACTCCTGCAGTGTGTCTCACCGGCCAGCGCCGGCATTCCGGGGTGGTTTCGGCATCGTACAGGTGCAACGGGCGGACCCTTCGCGCGACGGATGTTTATAAGAGGGCGGAAAGCCGCGCCATCGCTGGAAGATCGTTGCGACGAACATTCTGGCGCCGTCACGGCCGCGGGGTTATAACCGTCTCATAGCGCTACACTCCCTGCCCTGCGCCGATCCACGGCGCCATTCCTGTCCGGGAAAACTCCCACGACGCCGCGAGTGAGCCAGCTTCTCGTCATCGCCCGCTCCGATTCGTTCTCGCAGATCTGGCCGCTGCTGGCCCAGGCCGTGAACGCCGAGGCGCGCGTGGTGGACGCCCCCGACCAGGCCGCGGGGGCCGCCGGCGCGCTGGCGGTGATCCTCTCCGTGGCCGGGGTGGAGGAAGAGGGCGAGGGGGCGTTGCGCGCCCTTTCCGCCGCCGGGGCGCCGCCGGCGCTGGTGGTGGGCACGCGGACGGACCACCGGCTGGCCGTCGCCCTCGTGCGCGCGGGCGCGGCGGACTACTTCGCGCTCCCGGGTGACCTGGAGGCGCTGCGGGCCGAGCTGGGCGATCGCGCGCGGCGGGCGCAGGCGCGCGAGGCGGGCGGGCGCCTGGCCGCGGCCGAGAAGAGCCACTTCGACTTCTCGCGCATCATCGGCAAGAGCCCGCAGCTGCGCGCGGCGCTCGACCGCGCCGCCCGCATCATCCCGCGCGACCGGGCCACGGTGCTGATCACCGGCGAGACGGGGACGGGGAAGGAGCTGCTGGCGCAGGCGATCCATTACAACGGGCCGCGCGGGAACCAGCCGTTCGTGGAGCTGAATTGCGCGGCCGTCCCCGCCGGGCTGCTGGAGACGGAGCTGTTCGGCCACGAGCGCGGCGCGTTCACGGATGCCAGGACGGCCAAGCCGGGGCTGTTCGAGGCGGCCGACGAGGGCGCCCTCTTCCTGGACGAGATCGGCGACCTCCCGCTCACGCTGCAGGGGAAGATCCTGAAGGTGCTGGAGGACAAGAACGTCCGCCGCGTGGGCGCCGTCCGCGCGAAGGAGGTGGACGTGCGCATCATCGCCGCCACGCACGTGGACCTGGGGCAGGCCGTCCGCCGCGGCGAGTTCCGCGAGGACCTGTTCTACCGCCTGTCGGTGATCCCCATCCACCTTCCCGCGCTGCGCGAGCGGGGCGAGGACGTGCTGCTGGTGGCCGACCACTTCCTGCGCACCCTGGCCGGGCAGTACGGGATGGACGTGCCCGCCATCACCCCCGAGGTGCGCCGGGCGCTGCTGAATCACTCGTGGCCGGGGAACGTGCGCGAGCTGCGCAACAGCATCGAGCGCGCGCTGCTGCTGGGCGACAACCACCTGGACCCGGCCGACCTCTTCCCCTCGCACGCCCCCGACGGGGCGGTGGGGGCGGGCGGCGGGAGCGGCCTCATCCCCTTCCCCGCCACGCTGGCCGAGATCACGCGGGGCGCCGCGGCGGCCATGATGGAGCGGATGGAGGGGAACAAGAGCGCGGCCGCCGAGGCGCTGGGGATCTCGCGCTCGCGGCTGTACCGCCTGCTCGACGGGACCGACGACGATGTTGCGGAATGAGACAGCCGTCGCGCCGCGAAACATCCGTCGCCAGATAAAATCCAGCCGCCACGCCATCTTTTTTCGGTGCGCGGATTGCGGCGGAGAGTGACGGATTGCGGGAAGCACCCACCTGATGGACCGAGATGCGAATCAAACAACTGTGTTCGGCCGCCCTGCTGCTCTGCGCCGCCACCCTGGCGGGGTGTGACGGCGGCCCGTCGGACCCCGGCGAGCGCCCCCAGGGCGAACTGGTGTTCGTCCGCGCCGCTCCGTACGCACCGCCGCTGGAGACCAGCCAGGTGCAGGTGTGGGCCAAGGCCGGCGAGGGCCGCAGGGTGGAGATCCGCTACAGGAAGCCCGACGGCTCCAGCGGCGGCGACCGCTGCCTGGAGTTCAACATCCCCGGCGACGGGCTGCTGGCGCGCCCCGGCGGCGGCGCCTTCGCCAAGGGCGACTCGGTGCTGATCACCATCCGCGTGGTGGACCCCAGCACCTTCAACTTCGAGTTCGCGCCCGCGGGGCTGCGCTTCAACCCCAACCACCCCGCCGAGCTGCGCATCTCGTACAAGTGGGCCGACCCCGACCGCAACGGCGACGGCCGCGTGGACGACCGCGACCGCGACTTCGGCTACGAGATCTGGAAGCAGGAGAGCGAGGGCGCGAACTGGTACAAGATCGGCACCTCGCGCGAGAGCGACCTGGAAGACCTGCGGGCCGACATCGAGGGCTTTACCCGCTACGCCATGGCCGGCGCGGGGTGAGCCGATAACCCATGACCTCCTCCACCCCCCTCCCCCTGGCCCTGGACGACGCCCGCGCACTCCGTTCCGCGGGTGACTGGCAGGCCCTTGCCGCGCGCGGCGACCAGCTGGCGGTGGACGTGCTGCTGGGCGAGCCCGAGCTTGGCCTGCACGTGGCCGTGGCGCGGCGCAAGGTGGGGCAGGCGCGGCGCGCGCTGGAGCTGGCGGGTGCCCTGGAGCCCGAGGCGCGCCGGCGCGGCGACCGCTGGCTGCTGACCGACGTGGTCACGCTGATCGGCGTGGCGCTGTGGGAAAGCGGCCGGGTGGACGAGGCCGAGGACCGCTTCGCCGAGCTGCTGGAGGCGGCCACCGCGGGGCAGAACGAGGAGGCGTCGGCCAACGCGGCCAACAACCTGGGCGTTCTCGCCAACGTCCGTGGCCGGCGCGACCTGGCGCTCACCTGGTACCAGCGGGCGCTGGCCGCGCACCAGCGGCAGGGGAACGTGCGCGGGCTGGCGCAGACGCACCACAACCTGGGGATCAGCTACCGCGACCTGGGCTTCGACAGCGAGGCCGACCGCCACTTCGCCCGCGCCATCGAGTTCGGGCAGGAGCTGGAGACCGACGAGCTGGTGGCCATGGCCGAGATCGAGCGGGCCATGCTGCGGGTGCGCCGCGGCGACGCGGAGCTGGGCGGCGAGATGGCGCGCCGCGCGGGGGAGCGGTTTCAGCGCCTGGGCTCGCCCGTGGGCGCGGCCGACGCGCAGCGGGTGATGGCGGCGGCCGAGCGCGAGCGGGGGAGGATGGACGAGGCGCTGGCGCTGCTCGACGCGGCGCTGGCCACCTCGCTGAACCACGACGACCCCGTGCTGCGCGCCGAGGTGCAGCGCGACCGCGGCCTGCTGCTGCGCGACCAGGGCTCGATCGGTGCCGCCCGCCAGGCGCTGGCGGACTCCATCGAACGCTTCGCCCTGATCGGCGCCGCCGCCGAGGCCGAGGCGCTGCGGGCCATCCTGGCCGAGCTCGCGGCGGATACTACGACATCGTAATTCCCGCGTCGTGAAGGTGACGAAGACGAGGTGCCCCGGTCCGCCGCGGCACCTCGTCTTCGTTTTCACTCCATGCCGTCGAACCGCCTGAACGCAGAGCGGCGAAGCCGCCCACGCCGTTGCGCAATGCACCGTCCATCTCTGAATCCGGGTTAACGCCTGGATTTTCCTTCTGCGGGCGTTCCGGGCGTAGCAGTGTGGAATAGGTGCCACGATCTGTGACGCAGATGTCCCATCGGACCGATCGAAGGGGCAGGGCCGTCATCGCTTTCGCTGAATGCAATCGTCTGGCAGAAAACAGGTTACGCGCGCCGTGCCGCGGGTGAGGGCACGGGGCATGTGGCTTGCCCCCCTGCTTCGCCGCAAGGATCGCGGCGGCGCCGGCCGTCCGGTTGCCGATCCTCCCGCCCCCCCGGGACCTCCACACGTCCAGCCGATCGTTTCCGCTCCGATTCGAATCTCCTCCCAATCCGACGGGCCGACTGCCGCCGACCCCTGTTGAACGGCGCCGGACGCGAGTCTCTGTCACGAGAACCCGTGCGTCCCTTTATCGCCAAGGGAAGCGTGTTCAAAGTGCGATACGCTACATAAGAAGCGGCGTGAGCCAACGTGTGCCGAACCGCCACGAGGCTTACCGCCATGCGCGGGCCGGTGAATGGCCCGCGCAAACCCTGCCGGTG
The DNA here is from genome assembly GCA_035691085.1 of Longimicrobium sp. Taxonomy (GTDB): domain Bacteria; phylum Gemmatimonadota; class Gemmatimonadetes; order Longimicrobiales; family Longimicrobiaceae; genus Longimicrobium. Next base: position 11,232 of record DASSJS010000335.1, on the reverse strand, counting down.
TCGTGCAACCGCGCACGAGGCCGGCGCCCCCTTCCGGCGGCTGCCGGGAGGTTTTATCAACCCTTCCTCACAAGGAAACTGCAATGCCCTCGCTTTCCAATGCCAAGCTGTCCATCACGCTCGGGTCCGGCTCGCAGAACGCCGACGTGACCGCGACCGTCACCGTCTCCCTCACGGAGTTCGACAAGGCGCTCGTGAAGTTCGGCCTCAAGTTCAAGCTCAAGTGCAAGCTCCGCGGCGCCGACAGCGGCTTCAACGGCTCCGACGACGACCTCTTCCAGTTCCCCACCAAGACGGTGACCGCGCCGGGAACGTTCACGTTCAAGGCAACGGTGAGCCGGGACACGCTGGACGAGGACTGGGAGGGGAACGACGAGATCTACGCCCGCTTCACCCTCCAGTCCGCGGAGGCCATCCTCCCGTTCGTGACGGTGAAGGACAGCCCCGAGATCAGCGGCAACTTCTGAGACGGCACGCGTGGTTCCGGGCGCCGGGTCCGTCCCGGTAACCGGGCCGGGTGATGGTGGCACGACGGCCGGGGCTCCCCACGGAGCCCCGGCCGTCGTCGTCGTTTCGCGAGAGAAAGATCAGCCCGAGCCGTGCCTCACTGCTGGCGCGGCGGGAGCGATTTCAGCATCTCCTCCACCGCCGCGCGCGTCTCGGCGTCACGGATGCCGGGGAGGGCGGCCTGCAGCGGCTGCGCGATGGTCGGGCCCACCTGCTGAATGGCGAAAACGGTGTTGCGGCGGACGGTGGTGCTGGGGTCGTTCAGGTGCGCCAGCAGGCGCGTGGTGGCGTCCGCGCTCCCCCGGCGGGCGAGCGCCGCCAGGGTGAATACGGTGGTGGGCGCCTCTAGGGTAAGCGCGTCCACCTGGGCGATGAAGGTGGTGTCGCCGGTGGTGGCGATGGCGTTCAGCGCGGCGCCGCGGATGGCGTCGCGGTAGCTGGGGGTGGCGATGCCGCGGCGGATCAGCGCCGCGCGGCTGGTGGTGTCGGCCCGGACGGCAGCGGTGAGCGCGGCGGCGCGCACCTGGTAGCTGGTGTCGCGCTCGAACACCGCGCGCGCCATCTCTCCCGCCCGTGCCCCGCGGACCAGCCCCAGCGCCCCCGCCCCCGCCGCCCGCACGGCCGACGAGGTGTCGCGCAACGCCGTCTGCAGCGCCGGGAGCGACGTTTCGGCCGCGAAGCCGCCCAGCGCGGTGGCGGCCTGCGCTCGGGTGAGCGGGTGGTCCGCGCGCGTGGCCGCGTGGGTGAGCGCGGCCAGCGCGGCGGGGTCGTCCTTCCGCTGCGCGAGCTGCTGGACCACCCACTGCCGGTTCCACAGGGCGGAATCGCGCGCGAGCTGCTCGGCCAGCTGGGCCGTGGGCTGCTGGAAGGTGAGCTTCTTCAGGATGCGGTTCCCCACGTCGAACACCACCATCCGCGGCTCGCCCACGTTGTTGATCACCAGCGACTGCTCGCGCCGGTCGAGCTGGAAGGTGCGCGTGACGGCGCCCGCCGCGGTGCCCACCCGCACGGTCACGGGCATGCGGAACACCGCGGGGGTGGTGTAGCGCAGGCCGGTGCTGTCGGCCGTCGACGTGTCCTGCTGCGTCTGCTGCACCTGCAGCGTAAGCCGCCGCGCCGCCGCGTCGTACCGCTGGGTGACGGTGAGCTCGGGGTAGCCGGCCTGGTACACCCACTGGTCGAAGAACCAGCCCAGGTCCTCGCCCGTGGCCTGGCGGATGGCGATGCGGAGATCGTCGGTGCGCGCGGTGCCCAGCGCGTGGTTGGTGAGGTAGCGGTTGACCGACGCCCAGAAGCGGCGCGGGCCCAGGTAGTCCTTCAGCATCTTCAGGACGAGGGCGCCCCTGGGGTAGATGTTGTTGGACCCCAGCGCCGCCACCGGCATCCGCCGCCGCGCGTCGATGGCCATGAACTGCCGGTATTCATCCACGTAGTACTCGTCCTCGGCGCGCGCGCCCAGCTTCTGCGCCCAGTACTGCCCGGGCATGAACTCGGCGAACCCCTCGTTCAGCCAGATGTGCGACCAGTCCTGGGTGGTCACGTAGTCGCCGAACCACTGGTGGGCCAGCTCGTGCGGGATCAGGATGTACGGGTACCAGGGGCGGTCGGCGTAGGCGCGGGCGTCGGGGAGCCAGTCCACCAGGGTGGTGGCGCTCACGTTCTCCATCCCGCCGAAGAAGTCGGCCACGGTGGTCTGCGCGTACTTGCTCCACGGGTAGTCCACCCCGGTGAGCCGCGAGTACACCTCCATCATGTCGGGGGTGACGCGGAAGAGCGGCCGGGCCAGCGCGCTGTCCTCACGGTAGACGTAGTAGTCCACCGGCCGGCCGCGCCACGTGTCGTGGATCTTTACCAGCGGCGCGACCACCAGGGAGACCAGGTAGGTGGCGCTCGGCCGCTCCATCCTCCAGTGCTGTGTGCGCGTGCCGTTTGCGTTGCGGGTGTCGCTCACCAGCCGGCCGTTGCTGACGGCGGTGTACTCGCCGGGGACGGTGGCGACCAGCTCCCAGGTGGCCTTGTCGTTGGGGAAGTCATAGGTGGGGAACCAGCGGTGGTTGTCCATCGCCTCGCCCTGGCTCCAGATCTGCCGTGGCCGGTGCGGACGCCCCTCGGGCTCGATGAAGGTGAGCCCTCGCCCGTTCTCCACCCGTCCATCGTACACGATGGTGAAGCGCACCGTGTCGCCCATCGCCGCCGCCCGCGCGGGAAAGACCACGATGGTGTCGCCGTGCTCCGCGTGCCGCAGCGTGGCCCCTGCCGGCGAGGTGACCGACGTCGCCCGCAGCAGGTGCCCCATGTCCAGCACCACCGAGTCCATCCCCGCACGGCGCGAGACGAGGGTGGTTGCGACCCGTCCGCGGAAGGAGGTGGAGTCCCAGTCGAAGTCGCGCACCTCGATGCGCTGGTGCACGAGGTCGTAGTCGTGCTGGCGGCCGTACACGCCGCCCAGCATGCGCTCGCGGTTGGTCTGCCCGGCGGCGGCGGTCTGCTGCGCGCCGGCGTGCGCCGCGCCGGCCAGGATCAGCACGGACGCAGCGGCCGCGCGCCGCAAGGTTGGGCTCACGATGGGTTCTCCATTGGATCGGATCAGTTTGGGATCAGGGGGGAACAGCGTAGGGCGATTCGCGACGTGGGGCAAGCTGTGGCGGGACGATGAATTTCCCCCGGCCTCCTCACCGCGGATCGCGCCTGGCGGCGGGCTGAAGCCATTCCGTCAGAAGTTCCATGCGCCGCACGACCAGCTCGTGGATCTGGTCCAGCACTGGATCGTGACCGTGTTCGGCGGCAACGCCATGCAGCACCGCGTCCAACTCGCCCCGAACGCGATCCATCAGGTCGAAACCGAAGCCCGCGACGGCCGGTCCACGCATACCGAGCGAGCGGGCGAACTTGTTCAGGGCGGCCGGGTGCAGCCCTTCCGGCGTTTTCTGGCCACCCAGCTCAAGGGCAAAGTGCCGGTCGATCTGTGGATACACCTCGGTCGATACAACGTCGTAGATCGGCGCCAGGCGCACACCCTCTGGGGAATAGAGCAGCGACAGGTTCTTGGCGTGTGCGTCGTTGTTCCCCACCAGCAGGTTTAACAGCGCCCAGCGGGCCACCGTTTCAAGGTCACGCAGCGGGTCCACGCTGTGGCGCCGGATGACCACCGGTGTCGCCGTACGCCGGGCCGCCGCGCGCCTGGTATTTCTGCGCCGAGCCGTGCCCCGTTGCCTGGCAGAGATCCTCCTGGTGCAGGCGGCGCAACGATCCGCCCTCCTCCTCCACGCGGTCGTAGCGCCTGCTCTCGAAAAGCAGACGCTCGCCGCCGATCGCGCTGGAGTCCGCCGCCGCCATGCCACACGCGCGCAGCAGGCGCATGCAGGCGAGCTCGTTCAGCACCAGCCCCGGGTAGATGGACTTGGCCCGCTTGACGATCACGTTGCTGGGCGAGCCATGAAGCGGAAGCTCCAGGCGGTCTCCTCTGCGCCGGAACACCATCTTCTGCTGCGCACCACTCATCGACAGGCGCTGTGTGACGATCATCATGGTGGCCGCCGCGCCGTATTCACGGTCGAACAAAGCGCGAAGGTCCTCATCCGACAGCGGCTGGTATGCGGGCTCGACCGGTGGCACCACGCCGGTGGGCCAGAGCGAGACAGCGCCCGCGCATTCACCGCCCACCATCCCCAGCAGCCCCGGAACGTCACCGGCGGAGAAGTGCCGCGCCTGCGCGATCAGGTCACGTCCTTCGCCCTCCGGTAGAAGATTCTCGAAAAACACCATCACGGCATCGTGCTCGTACGGATCGGGGCTGACGGGGAGGCGCACCGACAGGCGGTAACCCTCCGGCTGGTCGAGTGCCTGCTCCGAGTACTGGAACGCCAGCAGCCCGCGAGCGTTCTGGGTGATGCGCCCGGTCATCACGTCATGCAGGTAAACGTCGAGCACGTCAGCCTCTCTTCCCACGGCCGCGGCGGCGCAGCACCACGTCATACCCGAGCAAGTGCAGCAGGTCGAGCAGGGTATTCACCCGCACGTTCCGCTTGCCGCCCTCGAGCTCCACCAGGAGCCTGCGTCCCACGCCGAAGCGGTCGGCGGCCTCGTCCAGCGTGAGGTCTTCTTCCCGCCTGCGCTGGCGAACCGCCCGGGCCAAGTCGCCGAGCCCCTCCACCGTGAACTCTTCCTGCCCTGTCATTCTCGCTCCTGCCACAGCGGGTTCCCTAAAGGGTCCAATCCACCTCCTCGATATGATAGTTCCCAATAGGGTCCGAACGCAACATTCTGACGAATAGGACCCTTAAAGGAACTATATGTGGATCTTGTCGAATAGTTTCCTACGGGGAACTGTAAACTCCGCTGTGTGCACCTGTATCAGCAGCTTGACCTCCCAGCCGCCCTCTTCCTGGGCACGCCGCCGCGATCTGGTGCGATACGCAGTCCGTCGTGATCCGCCGGAATTCGCTGTTGCACCCCCGATCATCACCGGCCGAAATCCTCAAGGTTTGCTGTTGTAAACACATAGCGGCGTCCACGGCGTGCGTGGAGCGGTTTGTCAGCGATTCAGGTTTGTTTCTTGCGGCAAATCCGGGCACCACCATCCAGGCCGAGATTCACAAAACCGCGAGACCGCGCGCCGCGCCGGCCGTTGGCGCCGCGCTCTCTTCGCGTCGGTAAGCGGATCGGCTGCATGGCGGGCGCGGGGCTGCCCCGGCTCCGCGCATCACCCCACCAGGAGAGGACGTACCTACATGCGAAGGCTCCCCACACTCCTGGCCGCCGGCGCCGCGCTGCTGCTGGCCGGCTGCTCGGACCAGTCCACCGGGCCGCGCCAGGCCCCCCGCGACACCGGCGCGCAGACAAAGCTGGACCCGGTGTTCGCCCGCGCCAGCAGCGAGTTCAACGTCCCGGCCGACCTGCTGAAGTCCGTCGGCTACGTGGAGACGCGGTGGCAGATGGTGAGCGGCCGGCAGGAGTTCGCCGGGCAGGAAGCGGCGTTCGGCATCATGGCGCTGCGCGGCGCCGCGGTGGACCAGGGCGCCCGCCTGGCCGGCGTGAGCGCGAACGACGTGCGCACCCTTCCCGAGGCCAACATCCGCGCCGCCGCCGCGCTCCTCTCGCAGTATGCCACCGAGCTGGGCGTCAACCGCGCCGACCTGGCCGCGTGGGGACCCGCGGTTGCCCGGTACAGCGGAATCACCAGCGAGGAAGGGCAGTCGGCCTACGTGCACAACGACGTGTACGGCGTGCTGAGCCGCGGCGCCGTGGTCCGCACCGCCGGCGGCGACGTGGTGGCCAGCATCGCCGCGCGGAACGGCGTGCGTGCCGCGCGCGTGCCGGCGCCGCCGCGGCGCGTGGCCGGGCCAGACTACGCGGCCTCCATCTGGCGCCCGTCGCCCAACTACAACGCGCGCCCCACCGGCTCCATCGGCCAGGTGGGGATGGTGATCATCCACGACTGCGAGGGCAGCTACAGCAGCTGCTGGAGCTGGCTGATCGACTCGGCGGCGCAGGCCAGCGCGCACTACGTGGTGAACGAGAGCGGGAGCGAGATCAGCCAGCTGGTGCGCGAGAGCGACCGTGCCTGGCACATCGCCGCCACCTACGACTGCTCGCTGAACAGCAGCGTGGAGTGCTGGCGCAACGGCTACAGCAGCAACCACTTCACCGTGGGCATCGAGCACGGCGGCTTCGCCAGCCAGACGAGCTGGCCGGTGGGGCAGATCGACGCGTCGGCCAAGCTGAGCTGCGACATCAGCCAGGCGTACGCCATCCCGCGCGACCGCTACCACTTCGTGGGCCACGGCCAGCTCCAGCCGTCCAACCGCACCGACCCCGGCCCCAACTGGCCGTGGACGGACTACATGAACCGCATCAACAGCTACTGCGGCAGCACTGGCGGCACCTCGCTGATCGTGGACAGCAACAACAGCAACAACGACACGAGCAAGGGCTACATCCAGGTGTCGGCCAACTGGACCTCGGCCACGTCCACGCCCGGGTACTACGGGAGCGGCTACTACTTCGCCAACACCGCCGCCATCAGTGACGGCGCCACCTTCTTCTTCTACCTTCCCGCCAACGCCACCAAGACCATCGACGCGTGGTGGACGGCGGGGACCAACCGCTCGGCGAGCGCGCCGTTCATCGCCTACAACGCGGCGGGAACGCAGCTGGGCACGGTGAACGCGAACCAGCAGGTGAACGGCGGCCAGTGGAACACGCTGGGCTCCTTCGCCTTCACGGCCGGCTGGAACAAGATCGTGCTGTCGCGCTGGACCACCACCGGCTACGTGGTGATCGCCGACGCCATCCGCGTGCGGTAGGACCGGCCGGGTGGTAGCATTCGGACGAGCGGGGGATCGGTACGTGTCCTCCGCTCGTCCACGTGAAGCCGCCCTCGCACCGGGGGCTGAAGCCGCGGCAACAACGACGAAAAGCCTCGCAAACCGCGCGAGGCTTCAACTGCTTTCGGGAGATGGGATGAGGATCGCCGCGGCGGGGCTGGGTCTGATCGCGGTAGTGACGGCTGCATGCGGTGATCGCCCCGCATCCACCGATGGATCGAACACGAGGAAATCCGGTCCGGCGGCGTCCGCGAGCGCCGACACGCTGTCGCTGGCGGAGCGGCGCGCGGCGGGCGGGCACATCGTCTTCCTCTCCGAGCGCGACAGTACGCCGCAGGTGTACGTGATCGGCCCGGCGGGCGGCGGAGAGCGGCGGCTGTCGAGTGGTACGGGCGCCAACTTCCCCGCCGCGGTGTCGCCGGACGGGCACGCGGTGATCGCGGTGGCCGTGCGCGAACAGGGTGCCGACCACGGCGAGCAGATGACGGTGCTGCCGATGGATGGCGGCGCGGCACGGCCGCTGGGGCCGGCAAGCTCGCGGGCTCGCTCGCCGTCGCTGTCGCCGGATGGGGCGTGGCTGGTGTTCGAGAGCGACCGGCAGAGCTTCCGCGACCTCTACCGCATCGGAGTGGACGGATCCGGCCTGCGCAGGCTGACGGAGAACCGCGAGGGGAACTTCGACCCCGCCGTGTCGCCGAATGGGAAGTGGATCGCCTTCGCCAGCAGCCGCGACGGCGACGCCGAGGTGTACGTGATGCGCGCCGACGGCGGCGGCCAGCGGCGCCTGACCGCCTTCTACCGCGACGACTTCGGGCCGCGCTGGTCGCCCGACGGGCGGACCCTCGCCTTCCTCAGCAACCGCGAGGGCGCCGACCGCATCTTCCTGGTGAGCCCCGACGGCACCGGCGTGCGCAAGCTGAACGCGGCCGACACGTCGCGCGCGGGCCAGGAGGCCGACGCCGCCTGGTCGCCAGACGGCGCGCGCATCGCCCACACGCTGCACGTGAGCCCGGGCGTGTCGCGCATCCGCATCGTGGACGTGCGGACCGGCGCCGCGCGCGAGGTCCGCGGCGTGGAAGGCGCGTCGCAGCCCGCCTGGTCGCCCGACGGCCGCTTTCTCGTCTTCACCGCCGGTACCGCGGACGAGGCGGACCTGTGGATCGCGCGGGCGGATGGGACCGCGGCCACCCGCATCATCCGCGCGAAAAGGGCGGACTGGCTGCCGCGGTGGGTGCGGTGAGGACCGAGGCCGCGGCCCCGCGCGGCCCCCTCCCCGGCGCCTGATAGCGCCTGTCCCTCCCCCAAAAACTGCCTGGGGGAGGGACGTGGGGCGCTTCGCGCCGGCTACTTCGGAGCGCTCCGGCGGTTGTGTGCAGCCTCGCGCGGTTTGCGAGGCTTCGTGCCGTGCCTGGCCGGCGGGTTTACCCGCTGGACAGCGGGAAAACGAATCCAGGCCGCGGGCGCGCCACCGCGGTGACCAGCAGCCTCGCGCGGTTTGCGAGGCTTCCCGTCGTTGTTGCTGCGGCTTCAGCCGCCGGTGCCAGCCTGCTCGAAGAACGAAGACCGCGTCATTCTCCCGTCCCGCCCGCCAGCGCATCCCCCCATCCATCACGTTCCACCTCCTTTGTGTGCTCACCCAGCGCAGGCGCGGGGTGGCGCACGCCGGCCGGGGTGCGTTCGAAGCGGAAGGGGCTGGGCACCGTCTGCACGGTGCCGTACATGGCGCCGGTGATGGGCCAGGTGCCGCCGCGCTCCGTCAGCACGGGGTCGCGCAGCGCCTCGCCCACGGTCTGCACCGGCGCGCAGGGCACGCCGGCCGCTTCGAGGATCTCCAGCCACTCCGCCGCCGTCCGTACGCGGAAGATGGCCGCCAGAGCATCCACCACCTCCGCGCGGTTCTCCACGCGTTGGGGATTGGTGGCGAAGCGCGGCTCGGCCAGCAGCGCCTCCGCGCCGAGCGCCTCGCACAGGCGCCGCCACTGCGCATCGTTGCCCACGGCTACCACGAAAGGCCGGTCCGCCGCCTCGAACGTCTGGTAGGGGACGATGGTGACGTGCGCGTTTCCCCAGCGCGCGGGCTCGCGGCCGGTGACCAGCGCGGCCTGCGGCACGTTCACCAGCCCCGCCAGCGCGCTGTCGAACAGGCTCACCTCCACGCGCTGCCCCCGGCCGCTCGTCTCCCGCTCGCGCAGCGCGGCCAGGATGGCGATGGCCGCGTTCTGCCCGGTCAGCACGTCCACCACCGCCACGCCCACCTTCACCGGCGCCCCTTCCGGCTCGCCGGTGATGGACATCCACCCCGCGCGCGCCTGCACCGCGAAGTCGTAGCCCGGCCGCCCCGCGTCTGGCCCGTCGCTGCCGAAGCCGCTGATGGTGCACCACACCAGCCGCGGGTTCAGCGCGGAGAGGTCGGCCCATCCCAATCCCTCGCGGTCCAGCACCCCCGGCGCGAAGTTCTCCAGCACCACGTCGGCGTCGCGGGCCAGACGGCGGACCAGCGCCTTCCCCTCGTCGGACTTGAGGTCCGCCGCCACCGAGCGCTTGTTGCGGTTCACGCTCAGGTAGTACGCCGACTCCCGGCCGTCCGGCCCCTGCGCCCACGGCGGGCCCCAGGTGCGCGTTTCGTCGCCGGTGCCGGGGCGCTCGACCTTCACCACGTTGGCGCCCAGGTCGCCCAGGATCATGGTGCAGAGCGGGCCGGCCAGCACACGGCTCAGGTCCAGCACGCGCAGGCCGGCAAGGGGGCCGTGGGGCACGTTGGGGCTCGTCGGATCAAGGTGGATCGAGGCGATGGGATCAGGGGCGGGAGGATAGGATTCGCACCGTGCCGGGGCAACGTGCGACGGTGCGATCCGCGCCCGGGAGGCCTCTCCCCGGCGTCCAGGCGCCGACTGCGCTGGTCCTGAACGCCCGTCGCTCCCCCTCGCCGGGATTCGCGGCGGAGCGGACCATCGGCCGTCATGCTTTCGCGCGCCGCGCATTCGCGGCATCCTTCTCTTCCGCCGCCGCTCATCCCACCCACTCCCGCCCACCTAAATCACGTGGACCGCTCTCGTGCAGCACCCGTCCTGGCACGCTGGCTCGGCGCGGCCGGCGTCGTTCTTGGAATGCTCCTGGCCAAGGGGTGCGTGAGATTCCCGCTCGCCCACCCCAGCATGGAGCCGTTCGAACGCTCCATGCGGCTCGATACCATTGAATCTGGCTCCGGATCGGGGCCTCCGGCCCTGGCGGTGCGCTTCATGGGGACCACTTCGCTGCTGTTCACCGATCGCGACGGCACCTCCATCCTGATGGACGGCTTCGTGAGCCGCCCGGGCATGCTCCGGGTGGGGCTCTGGACCATCAGTCCGAACTGCGAGCGCATCCGGAGCGCGCGGGACCGCCTGGGCCCCCTGAAGCTCGCGGCGGTGTTCTCGGGCCATGCGCACTATGACCACGCCATGGACGCGCCGGTGTGGGCGCGGATGACGGACGCCACGCTGGTCGGCTCGCGGTCGGTCATCATGCTCGGGCGCGGCATCGGCCTTCCCGACAGCCAGGACATCGTGGTACGCGGGGGCGTGCCGATCGCGTTCGACTCGTTTGAGCTGACCTTCATCGAGTCCGCGCACGGGCCGCCGGATCGCTATCCCGGAACCGTGTACGAGCCGCTGAAGCTGCCCGCGGGGGCCAGGGCGTGGAAGACGGGGCTCGTGTACTCGGTGTTCATCCGCCACCGGGGCCGCACCCTCCTGGTGCAGAGCACCGCCGGCTTCAAGCCGGGCGCGCTGCGGGGACGGCACGCCGACGTGGTGTACCTCGCCATCGGCGGCCTGGGGCACCAGCCCCTCGCCAGCATCGACGCGTACTGGGCCGAGGTCGTCCGCGCGACCGGCGCCCGGCGAGTGATCCTGGTGCACTGGGACGACTTCTTCCGCGGGCTGGACAACCGGCTGCTCCCCACCGTCTACGGCGGCGACGACGTTCCGCGAGCCATCGGGCGCATCGTGGAATTGGCGGCCGCGGACAGCGTGGACGTCCGCATCCCCCCGCTCTGGACGCCCACCGACCCGTTCCGGGACCTCGCCGTGCCGGTGGGCGTGGACACGCTGACGCCCTCCGCGAACCGAGGGTGAGCCGGATCTCGGCAAAGCCGGACTGCCGGGTTGAGAGCAGGACGGGCGGGAGCCGGTTGGGGAGGACCGCGCTGCAACGCCTCATGGGAGCAAGCAGTTTCGAGGGAGGCGGGTACGGGGGGAGCGGCCCGCCGCAGCGCGCGGGTGCTGGTGAATCGCGCGCCGCCGGTCCGGCGGGAGTAGGCAGGAGACTTGCTGTCTGCTAGATTGGCCGCCCTTTGTGCAACACCACTCGGACCGACGGACCGGACAACCGCATGGCTTCGTTCAACGACCTCGGGCTC
>DASSJS010000334.1:0-9428 GCA_035691085.1 Longimicrobium sp. | reverse complement strand
GGGGGTACGGGGGTACGGGGGTACGGGGGTACGGGGGTACGGGGGTACGGGGGTACGGGGTGCGGATGAGGAAAGGTTTCATCATATCGCAGGTTCAGGTGGAGGCGGGGGATGCGAAAAGGCACGGAGCCGCGGGAAGATCTCCTCGCGTCGCCGTGCCTTCTGTCGTTCCGCACCTCGCACCTCGCACCTCGCACTCAGCACCCAGCACCCAGCACCCAGCACCCAGCACCCAGCACCCCGCACCCCCCCTCACCGCGCCAGCTGCAGAGTCCGCATCGCCGCCTTCCGGCGGGTTTCCATGTTCGCGGTGTCCAGCGCCTGGATCGCGTCCTGGGTCAGCCCCTCGCCGGGGTCGAAGCCGAGCGTGGCCAGCAGCTCGCGGATGTAGTCTTCTTCGAGCCCACGGCCCTTGAGCTGCTCGGCGATTTCGTCATCCGTCATGGCAGTTCCCTCCCGAGCGTATTCGTCAGAACCAAGAATTGGGCCGCATCACACCTCTTTCTACCCCGAATGCCGGTTGCGTGCCGCAGACGGAACACGGGGCGCGCCGGCTGCCGGCGCGCCCCGCATGGGTCCGTCCCGTCCCGCGCGTCAGTGTGCCGGCGACTCGCCGCCGTGCTGCGACACGTTCTGCATCATCCGCCGGATCGGGATCGCGAGGAGCGCGAGCACGGCGGCGGCGATCACCAGCGACAGCGTGGTGCGGGTGAAGAGCTGCGGCATCTGGTCGAGCTTGTTCGGGTCCACGTGGCCGCCCACCAGCCCGCCGATCAGGTTGCCCAGCGCCGACGCGGTGAACCAGATCCCCATCATCTGGCCCACGTACTTGCGCGGCGAGAGCTTGGTCATCGACGAGAGGCCCACGGGGCTCAGGCAGAGCTCGCCCAAGGTCTGGAAGAAGTAGCTCCCCACCAGCCACCACGCCGACACCTTCAGCGAACCGCCGCTGGCCACCACCTTGTTGGCGGCCAGGATCATCAGCGCGAAGCCGATGGCCGCGAAGATGAGGCCCAGGGCGAACTTGCCCGGGCTGGAGAGGTCACGGTTGCGCCGGCCCAGCCCCACCCACACCGCCGCGGCCACCGGCGCCAGCAGGATCACGAAGAGCGAGTTGATCGACTGGAACCAGGTGGCCGGCATCTCCCACCCGCCGAACTGGCGGTCGGTGAAGTCGGCCGCGAACAGGTTCAGCGAGGTGGGCGCCTGCTCGAACGCGCCCCAGAAGACGATGGCGAAGAGGAAGAGGACGAAGATCACGGCGATGCGCTTCTTCTCGTCGCCGGTGAGCCCGCCGGCCACGAAGACGTACACGAAGAAGAGCGTGACCATCGCCAGCGTGATGTTCACCAGGTACCGCCCGATCGCCTGCGCGTCGATGGTGACGGTGCCGCTGGCGGCGAGCACGAAGACGGCCACGATCGCCGCCAGCCCCACGCCCACGGCGATCTTCACCGTGCTCTCCTGCCGCGCCTGCACCGCCGGGTCGGGGTGGCGCGAGGGCGCCACGCCGATCCCCTGCAGCGTCTTGCCGCGCAGCAGCGTGAACGAGATGAGCCCGGCCAGCATCCCCACGCCGGCGGCGCCGAAGCCCCAGTGCCACCCCACCTTCTCGCCCAGAACGCCGGTGATCAGCTGGCCGAAGAAGGCGCCGAAGTTGATCCCCATGTAGAAGATCGAGAAGCCCGCGTCGCGCCGCGATCCGCCCTCGGGGTACAGGTCGCCCACGATCGCCGAGATGTTCGGCTTGAGCAGCCCCGTGCCCAGCACGATCAGGATCAGCCCCATGAAGAAGGGGATCTTCCCCGAGGCGCCGGCGAAGCCCGAGAGGCCGATGCAGAAGTGGCCGGCGGTGATCAGGCAGGCGCCCAGGAAGATCGCGCGCTGGAGCCCCAGGAGGCGGTCGGCGATCCAGCCGCCCGGCAGCGAGGCCAGGTACACGCTGAAGCCGTAGATGCCCACGATCGCCGAGGCCTGGTCGCGGCTGAAGCCGAACCCGCCCCGGGCCAGCGCGGCCGCCATGAACAGCACCAGCAGGGGGCGCAGCCCGTAGTACGAGAAGCGCTCCCACATCTCGGTGAAGAACAGCGTGCTCAGGCCGCGCGGGTGGCCGAAGAAGCTGCGGTCTTCGGACGGATGCGGAGGACGCGAGCCGTACGGCCGCTCGGCTACGGCGGCTCCGCTGGCGAACTCCGGGGGGGCGTTTCTGGCCATGGGTGCTTCGCGTTGAGGGTGTTGCCGGCGCCGCGGTGGGGCGGCCGGTTGGGCGGTTCGTCCGGGCGCGCGGGGAAGCCGGTGCGTGCGGGCCGCGGCGCGCGGGATGGCGGGCAATGCCGGGGAAACGCGCCAATCTAACGGCGGCGCGGCGCTTTCCGCCATATTGCGCGCGCCGGGCCGGGGCCGCATCGTCCCCGCCCCTTCGCGCCGGACGGGTGCACGCGGCGTGAGCGAACCGATAGAGACACGGCTACCGCGCATGGCGCCCGAAAGTTCCTTCCCCGCAGCAAGTTCCGTGACCACGCAGTCACCGTTTGGTGACGAGGCGGCGTTCGCGCTGGCCGTGGCCGCCGAGGCCGCCGCCGTCATCGTGGCCGGCCGCGGCACCGCCGACGTGCGCGAGAAGCAGCGCGCCGACCTGGTGACCGACGTGGACGAGGCGTCGGAGCGGCTGATCATCGGCCGCATCCGCGAGCGCTTCCCGGCCGACGGGGTGGTGGCCGAGGAGTCGTCGGCCGCCGCCGTCCTCTCCGGGCGGCGGTGGGTCATCGATCCGGTGGACGGCACCGCCAACTTCGTCCACGGTCACCCGTTCGTGGCCGTCTCCATCGCGCTGGTGGACGATGACGGGCCCGCGGTGGGCGTCGTCCACGCGCCGTTCCTGGGCGAGGTGTATCACGCGGTGCGCGGCGGCGGCGCGTTCCTGAACGGCGAGCCGATCCGCGTCAGCGGGGTCGATGCCTTCAGCCGGTCGCTGCTGGCCACGGGCTTTCCGTTCAAGTCGGGGAAGGGAAGCCTGGACGCGTGGATGCTGATGGTGGCCGATGCCGTCCGGAGCACGCACGACGTCCGCCGCGCCGGGAGCGCCGCGCTGGACCTGGCCTTCACGGCGGCCGGGCGCGTGGAGGGCTTCTTCGAGATCGGCCTGGCCTCGTGGGACGTGGCCGCCGGCATCCTGCTGGTGACCGAGGCGGGCGGCCGCGTGACCGGGTGGCCGGGAGACGATCGGCCGCCCGTGGCCACCGGCCGCATCCTGGCCAGCAACGGGCAGGTCCACGACGGGCTGTGGGCGCTAGCCGGTCGATGGGTGGACAAGCTGTGACAGGAAATCCGCCCGCATGTGCGTCGCGCCCGATTGAAAACAGCGCCCGATTCTGAATTCGAGCCGGTTGAAAGACCGTTGAACTTCACCAGCAATGAACGCAGAGCAGCGGAGATAAGCAGAGTCAGGCAGAGAACTTCATCGCGGTTCTGTGCTTATCTCTGCTTGTCTTCGCTGCTCTGCGTTCACAAAAGGGAACCGTGTCCCACGCCAGGCCAGGCGTACCGCCACGAATCCTGCCCGCCCTATTGACCCGCACCCGGCGCTTCCTTCGATTGATCCGCGTGTCGATCAACCGAACCAGGGGAGGCTTGGATGCCCGAGGGCGTGCCGGTGGAATATCCGATCGAGGTGGTGTGGGAGGGCGCGCGGCGGTACCGCGGCGGGCCGGCGGGCGGCCCCACGCTGGTGATGGACGGGAACCGCGAGGTGGCGCCCAGCCCGGTGGACACGCTGGTGATCGCCATGGCGGGGTGCTCGGCCATCGACGTGGTGGATTACCTGGAAAAGCGCCGCACCCCGGCCACATCGCTCTCCGTCTCCGTCCGCTTCAGCCGCGCGCCGTCGCCGCCCAAGCGGGTCACCGAGGCGCACCTCACCTTCCACGTGGCGAGCGATTCGCCGCGCGAGCACGTGGAGCGCGCGGTGCAGCTCTCGTTCGACAAGTACTGCTCCGTCTCCAACTCGCTGGCCGAAGACCTGAAGCTCGGTTACAGCGTGGAACTGGAGCCGGCCGCTACCGCCGCAGCGAGCTGATCCGCATCGATCTCGGGGAGAGTGCGACGGAGAGGAGAACTTGTTCGGGAACGCCGGATGATCGATACTCAACGGATGGACATCAGCGAGCTGATCCGCACGCAGCGGGAAACGATCCGGCGCATCGCCGCCACCCACGGCGCACGCAACGTCCGCCTGTTTGGCTCCGTCGCCCGTGGGGAGGCGGGGCCGGAGAGCGACGTTGACCTGCTGGTGGAGGCCGGGCCCGCCACCAGCGCCTGGTTCCCCGGCGGGCTGGTGGCCGATCTCGAGGCCGTGCTGGGGCGCCGCGTGGACGTGGTCACCGAGCGTGCGCTGGCACCGGAGTTCCGCCAGCGGGTCCTGCGTGAGGCGGTGCCGGTGTGAAGGACGGCTGACTACGCCAGCACCACCGCCCCCGCCGTCGCGCCCGCGCCGAACGACACCAGCAGCGCCGGCTTCGAGGCATCCAGCGCGCCGGAGCGCAGGGCCTCGTCCAGGGCGATGGGGATGGTGGCGGCGCCGGTGTTGCCGTAGCGGTCCACGTTCACGTACACGCGCTCCATCGGCACCCGCATCTCGCGCGCGGCGGCTTCGATGATGCGCAGGTTGGCCTGGTGCGGCACCACCAGGCCCACGTCGTCCGCCGCCAGCCCCGCCCGCTCCAGCGCCGCGCCCGCCTGCGACGCCATCGTCCGCACGGCGGCGCGGAAGAGCCGGGTCCCTTCCATCCGCAGCAGGTGCGAGCGTTCTTCCAGCACCGTCCGGTCGAACGGCCGCGCCGAGCCGCCGGAGGGGCGTTTCAGCGCGTCCGCCAACCGTCCATCGGCCCACCATGAACGGGAGCGGACCGACAGCGGCCCCGGCCCACGCACCAGCACCGCCGCGCCCGCGCCGTCGCCGAACAGCGGCCCCGTCTGCGGATCGGTGCGGTCCGTCACCGTCGAGAGCTTCTCCACGCCGATCACCAGCGCCGCGCTGGCGGTGCCGGTGCGCAGGAGCGATTCGGCGGTGATCAGTGCGTAGATCCACCCCGCGAAGCCTGCCTCCACGTCGAACGCGGCGGCGGCGTGCGCGCCGAGGGCCGCCTGCACCTCGCAGGCGGTGGGCGGCGTCAGATGGTCGGGAGTGGAGGTGGCGACCACGATCAGGCCGATCTCGCCGACGGGGAGAGAGGCGGAGGCGAGCGCTTCCCGCGCGGCGGCGAGCGCCATGGCGGCGGTGCCCACGCCGTCGTCCGCCACGCGGCGCTCGCGGATGCCGGTGCGGCGGACGATCCACTCCGGGCTCACGCCGGCCCGCGCGGCGGCTTCCGGATTGGCCAGGACGCGGGGCGGCAGCCACCGCCCCGTGCCTGCCACGCGGACGGCGGCGCTCAAGCCGGCTGCTGCATCGCCCGGTCGATCAGCGCCTCGTAGCCGGCGCGCGGCATGGCGCCGATCTGCTGCGCGGCCACCTTGCCGTTGCGGAACACCATCACCGTGGGGATGGAGGCGATGTTGAAGCGCCGCGCCACCCCCTGGTTGCGGTCGGTGTCCACCTTGGCGACCAGCACGTTCCCCATCCGCGAGCGTGCCAGCTCGTCCATGATGGGCGCCACCATCTTGCAGGGGCCGCACCAGTCGGCGTAGAAGTCGACCAGCACCGGCACCTGCGCGTCGGCGATCACCCGGTCGAAGCTTTCGTCCGAGAGCGCCAGCGGCCGGTCGAGCAGGATGGGCTTGCCGCACTCGCCGCACTTGGGCCGGTCGGCCGCGCGCGCCAGGTCGATCCGGTTGAGTCGCCCGCAGAACTGGCAGGCGACGGTCGCCTTGCGCTGGGTGGCTTGCGATGAAGTCGTGTCCATCTCGAAGGGTCTCCTCGTGTCGTCGCACTCGGGAAGTACTCGGCGGATGGATCCGCAGCAACAACGGCACCACGCCGCGCCGGCTCCATCATCCATCCGCACTGGATGTGTACACCCCCTCGCCCAGACGGTTTGGGCGAGGGGGTGCAATCTTCCGATCCGAACGAGTTGCGTGCTACGCGCCGGTGGCCGGGCGCTCCACCGGGAACTCGGTGCCGCGGCGGCTCCAGTCCAGGTAGCTGCCGTCGTACATCCGCGTGTCGTACCCCAGGTAGCGGGCCACGAAGTAGTCCCAGCTGGCCTGCACGCCGGTGCGGCAGTAGGTGACCACGGTGCTTCCCACCGGGCGCGGGGTGGGGCCGCGCTGGCGCTGTTGCCGGTCGCGCCGCGCGCGGCGGGCGGCGGCGCTGGTGTCGGCGTAGTCGGGCCGCTCGCGCGGGGTGACCACCCGCTCCAGGTCGCTGGCGAAGCGCGCGCCGCTCACGCGGAAGAGCGCGCGCAGCACCTCGGGGCTGCGCAGCACGGGGTTGGCCTCGCTCACCAGCGTGTTGCGCCAGAACAGGTTGCGGGCGCCCGGGATGTGCCCCGGCCGGGTGACGCCCTCGCCCGGGTCGGTGCCGGCGTACTGTTCGGGCGGGCGGGCGTCGATCAGCGCCACCGTGCTGTCGCGCATGTGCGTGCGCACCCACTCGGCGTCCACCACGAGCTCGGGGCGAGGGCGCGGGGTGAAGGTGCCGCGTCGGGCGGCGGGCTCGGGGGTCTCCACGCGCTGGCTGGCGGCGCGCCACGCTTCCAGCCCGCCGTTCAGCACCGCGGGCGGGTGGCCCAGGTAGTCGAGGGTGAAGAAGGCGCGGCCGGCGCTCAGGCCGCCCAGATCGCCGTACACCACCACGCGGCTGGCGTCCGACACGCCCGCGGCCTCGAACACGGCGTCCAGCGCTTCGACGGACGGGAGCTCGTTGGGCACGCCGTCGCGCTCGGTGACGATGGACGACAGCGGCAGCCAGCGCGCGCCGGGGATGTGGCCCGCGTCGTAGTCGGCGCGGTTGCGGCCCACGTGCAGGATCACGGTGTTGGCGTCGTTCAGCCGCCCCTGCAGCTGGCTGACGCTCACCAGGAACTGGCTGTTCACGGGCGGCGGCGGCACCTCGCGCAGCTCCCGCGGGATCGGGCAGGCCGTCAGCAGCAACAACGCCGCGGCACCCGCGACCTTCCTCGTCCTCGTCATCCTCCCCCTCCGTGAGATTTGCGTGTGTTCACGCCAGAATGGAGTTGCAATCAGCGCCGCGCAACGGTAGAACGCCTGATTCGGGCGCGGGAGCACAATTCCGTGAGTGCTGAGTGCTGAGTGCTGAGTGCTGCGTGCTGCGTGCTGAGTCTCGGCGCCGGTGGCGATTCGCCGCGTGTACATCCCCTAGACACGCATCACCCCCGCGCTCCCTCGCCGGGCTTTTTCCCGTACCTCCGTACCCCCGTACCCCCGCACCATCACCCGAGGTACTTGTTTCGGCTTTGATTCGGGCGATATTGTACCGCGCCGGTGCCCGTCCACGCCGTACCCTGCCGCCGCACGTGACCGAGGCCACGCCGCCGTTCCCCGAAGCCGCCCTGCGCGCCGTACTGGCGGGCACGGTCGCGGCGTGGGCGGGCGCGGGCCAGCCGCAGGCCCCTTCCGCAGAAGGCGAGCCGCGCCGGTTGTACCTCGACGCGTTCGCGGGCGCCGAGTTCCAGTTCGGCACCGGCGTGGGGCGTTCGGGGGATGAGGAGACCCGCGCGGCGGCGGCCTTCCGCGCGCTGGACCAGGCCGGGCTGGCGCCGCCGCCCATCGCGGTGTTCGCCGAGGAAGACCCCGCGCACCTGGGCCGCATCTACGCCGAGCTGGAGGATTCGGCCGGCGGCGAGCGGCTGCGCGCCACGCGCGACCTGGCCTCGCTGCAGGCGGGGGAGATCTCGCTGCTGGAGGCTGCCTTCACCTCGGCGGCGGGCGACGTGGCGCGCTACGCCGCCGGCGCGCGGGCCTTTGCGCTGCTGGCGCCGCCCGCCGCGCGCGCCCTGCCGTGGGACGCGCTGCGGCAGCTCGCGTCGCTGCCGGACGCCACGGTGCTGATCCGCCTGCCGCACTCGGACTTCGAGAAGCAGTCGCGCCACACCGGCTCGCTGGCAGACCTCCCCGCGTTCGCGCGGCGGATCGTGGAAGGGTGCTCGGCGATGCTGGACGATCCGAAGCACGCGTGGCTCCCCGCCTGGCGCGCCGAGGCATCCGCGCGAGGGCAGGCCGCGGCGCTGGCGGGCGTGCTGGAACGCTTCCGCGCGCTGCTCGACGGCATCTCCGCGGGCCGCATCCTGAAGCCGATGGAGTTGGAGGCGGCGGACGGCGCGCGCACCTGGCTTTTCCTGCTCACCCCCGACCCCGCCGTCGCGCTCGCCGCCAACGCCGCCGTCCGCGCCGCGAAGCTGGCCGACCGCGCCGCCGCGGCGAACCCCATCTCCGCGCCCAATCCGCCGCGTCCGGCGTCCCCCGCCGCACCATCCGCCACGCGAGCGCCTGCCGCCGCACCTGCCGCCGGGCCAGCATCCGACGACGCATCGGCCTCCGCATCGCCCACCGCCGAGCCGCCCGGTGTAAAGGAAGCGACGCCCGCCGTAACGGGGGAGGCAACGGGTCCCGAAGCCTCTCCGGCACCCGTGCCGCGCAAGAAGGGCCGGCGAGGTGCCGCATCTCCCGCATCCCCGCCGCCGGCGGACACGACCACGCCGCCAGCGGACGCCCAGCTCCAGCCGGATCAGCCATCCGCGGAGTTGCCGGCCGCCGAACTCCCTTCCGCCGATCGGACGCCCGGCGATGCGGCTACCGCGCCGCCCCCGCCCGCATCGTCCGACTCGCCGCGGCCGAGCGCACCGTCAGCGGCATCACCAACGCCCACGCGGCCTGCCGTCCCGCCGCCGCCGAAGCCGGAGCCCGTCGCGGAGTTCCTGGACCTCTTCCCGGAGGAGCTCGAGCCCTCGGACCTGGCCCTGCCGGTGCGGCCCGATCCGTCCGTGCTCGCCGCCGCGGTCGAGGCGCGCTTCGCCAGCAGCACCGTCGCCTGGCGCGAGATCCTGCGCGCCTTCGCCGCCACCGACGTGACGCCCACCGAGCTGAAGGCCGCGCTCGCCGTGCTGCGCCGCTCCGGCCACGCCGCCTACAAGGCGCTGAAGGGGGATGAGGATCGCGTCGAGTTCCTGGCCGAGCCCATCGTGCGCGAAAAGCCCAAACGCCGCCGCAAGCCGGCGGACGATGGGGGCTTGTTCGGTAGCGGCGAAGGGGCGAACGAGGAGGGCGCGGCGGGAGGGCCGGATGGCGGCGCGGGGGAGCAGGGCGAATGAATTCGAATTCGCAGCAACGACTACACGAAGTCCCGCCTTCGCGGACCAGCAGGTTGGCGCGGCTGCGGTTGTATGCCGCGCCACGGGTTTCCAGGTTCGTGGCCGACGCGTCGGACGGGGAGATTCGCACGAAAGCCTGAAAAGCATCACCCTCCCCCCGTG
>DASSJS010000333.1:0-12874 GCA_035691085.1 Longimicrobium sp. | reverse complement strand
CACCCCGCCCAGCAGCGTCCAGGAACTGCGCCGCCAGCTCGCCCCCGCGGGCGCGGGGACGTGACCACGACGGGCGCGGAGCGGCTGGACGGGGGCGCGGCCCGGGCCTTCCTGGGCGCGGGGTGGGAGGCGTTGTGGGCCGGGTCGCCCGCGGCGACCACCTTCCAGAGCGCGGGGTGGTACCGCGCGTGGCTGGCCGCCGTGGCCCCGCACGAGGGCGCCGAGCCGTTGGTGCTGCGGGTGCCACACGCGGCCGTGGCGCTCCAGCGCTGCGCCGGGGCGGACGGCGCGCCCCAGCTCGCCCCGCTGAGCTGGCCGTGGGCCGACTACCACGACGCCGTCGCGGCCGGCCCCGCGGACGAGGCCGCCGCCGCGCTGGGGCCGGCGCTGGAGGCGCTCGTCCAGGAAACGGGGCTCCCGCTTCTGCTGGACGACGTGGTGCCCGGCGGCGTGCTGGACCGGGCCACGCGCGGCGACGCCTTCCACCGCGCGCCCGCCAGCCCCACCGGCGCCATCGACCTGGGCGACGCGGCGCACGTCCGCGCGATCCTCTCGCGCCCCGAGCACCTGCTCAAGCGCCGCCGCCTGGAGCGGCGCGGCGCGGTCGACTGCCGCCACCACACCGGACGTGACGAGATCCTCCACCGCATGCCGGATTTCATCGCGCTGCACACGCGGCAGTGGGAGGGGCGCGCCGACGCCGTGGCTCCCTTCGGCGACGGGGTGGTGGACGGCGCATTCACGGCGATGGTGGAGGAGCTCGCCCCGGCCGGCGGGGTGGTGCTGAGCGAGCTGCTGCTGGACGGCCGCCCCGTGGCGATGTACTTCGGCTTTCGCCACCGCGACTGGTTCGGCGGCTACCGCACCTGCTACGACCCCGAGCTCTTCCGGCTCTCCCCCGGCCATCTTCTCCTGCACCAGATGATCGCCGACTTCGCCGCGCGGGGTGTGCGCACCCTGGACCTGATGCGCGGCTCGTACGCCTACAAGCGCGAGTACGTCCCGTCGTTCCGCCACAACCTGCGCATCTCGCTGGCGGTTCCCGGCGCGAGCCGGCAGGCCGCCTGACCCCGCCCGGGGCACACCCGTTCACCAGACCGGAGGCCCGCGTGTTCGTGCAACCCTTCTGGAGCTACCGCGAGGCGGACGGCGGATACCTGCTGGTCAACCACCTCACCCGGCGCTCGGCTGCCTTCCCCGCCGCCGTGCTCGACGCGCTGGAGCACGCCTTCGAAGCGCGTCCCCCGGCGGGCGACGGCGAGGCGTCGCTCCTGGCCGGGGCCGCGGAGCTGGACTTGGTCTTCCCCAGCGAGGCCGCGGGGACGGCGTGGCTCGACGCGCACGAGCGCGGGTGGCAGCGCGAGCTTCCGCTGGTGGACCAGATCGAGCTGACCAACCGCTGCCCCTACTCGTGCCGGATGTGCCCGCGCACCTACGCGATGGACCGCGCGCTGGGCGACATGCCGCTGGAGCTGTTCGAGCGCATCCTGGAGCAGCTGGGCGGCGAGCAGGACTACGTGGCGCTCCACCACTTCGGCGAGTCGCTGCTGCACCGTGAGCTTCCGGCCGCGGTGGCGGCGGCGCGGTCGCGCGGGGTGCGCACGGGGCTCTCGTGCAACCCGCCCACGCTGCGCCCCGAGCTGGCCCACCGCCTCCTCGACGCCGGGATCGCCAACCTGGTGCTCTCGCTCGACTCGCTCGACCCCGACACCTACCGCGACATCCGCGGGCGTTCGGCGCGCTTCGACCGCGCCGACACGCACGTGCGGGCGCTGGTGCAGCTGCGCGACGCCGGCGAGTACGACGCGTGGATCACCCTGCAGATGATCAACATGCGGTGCAACGCGCGCGAGGCCGACGAGTTCCTGGCCTACTGCCGCGAGGTGGGCGTGGACCGCGGGGTGGTGGTGCGGATGGGGCGGTGGGACTTCGATGACGACCGGGTGAGCGAGCTGGGCGAGTTCACCAGCCCCGGGTACGATGGCTACTGCAGCCGCCCGTGGACCTCGGTGGTGGTGCTGTGGGACGGGCGGGTGGTGCCGTGCTGCCACGACTACAACGGCGCCACCGTGCTGGGCGACCTGCGCACCCAGACGCTGCGGGAGATCTGGGAGTCGGAGCCGGTGGCGCGCTTCCGTGACCAGAACGGCTCGTACGAGATGTGCCGCCGCTGCGCCTTCAGCCGCTGGGCGCGCGAGGAACAGCGGCGCGGCGAGGGGTTCCGCGCCTTCCACCGCAGCCGTGGGACCCGCGCGCGCCGCGAGTGGCTCAACCCCGCGTCCGTGGGGCGGCGGAACGGCCGTGACCTGTTCGACGGCTTCGACGTGCTCGAAGCCTAATCCCCGGACCGCAGGATTGCTCGTCCGTTCCGCGGTAACGTCATCCCGATACAGGCAGGGGTCTGGCTCGAAGGCAGCTGGGGGCGCGGAAGGCGGGCGAACGTTGAGAGGTCAATTCAACGCCACTCTGCCGGTGGAGACGAAGCCGCGGCAGGCAGATCGCCCGGATTGATGTCACGCCGGCGCGGCGTCGGCCTCGTTGAGCTCGATCAGGTAGCCGTCGGGGTCGCGGACGAAGGCGATCTGTTCGTGGCCGATGCGGAACGGCTCGCGCTCGATCGGCCACCCCGAGTCACGAATCCGCGCCACCACGGCCGGGAGGTCCGTCACCGCGAAGGCGATGTGCAGGCGGTCGCCGGGATCGGGGCGGAAGGGGGGCTCGTACCACAGCTCCACGCCCGGGGGCTCGCCGGTGGGGGAGAGCTGCAGGATGGTCACGCCGTCGTCGCGGTCGTAGCGCACGATGGGGCGCAGGGAGAGCAGGTCGCAGTAGAAGCGGCGGGCGCGCTCCAGGTCGGCCACGTCGAGCTTCACGTGCAGGAACGCGGTGACTCCCATCACCCCTCCCGCACGGCGCCGCGGGCGCGCAGCCAACCGGCCGCGTGCGCCCAGGCGGCGTCGCGGCAGGGGGCGTCGGCGTGCGGCTCCAGGGTCAGGAAGCCGTCGTACCCGTCGGCGGCGAGCCGCTCCAGGATCCCCGTCCAGTTCACCGCCCCCTGGCCCAGCGGCGCCGTGGCGTAGGCCCGGCCGTAGTCGCGGTACACCTTCCACCCGGCGGGCGCCGCGGCATCCGGCAGGAGGCGTCGGCAGTCCTTCACGTGCACGTAGGCGATGTACGGCCGCAGCACCTCATAGGAGTGGGGAAAGGGCTCCACCCCGGCGCAATAGGCGTTGCTGGGGTCCCAGGTGAGCCGGAACGCCGGATCGCCCACCGCCTCGAAGAGCCGCGCCAGCGACTCGGGGCGCCGCGACACGTCGGTCTCGGCCGGGTCCCACCCGAAGGCGTTGAACTCGTTCTCCAGCACCAGCGTCACCCCCTGCCGCGCGGCCGCCTCCAGGCAGGGGTCCAGGTACCGGCGGAAGGCGTCGATGGCGCGGGCGTCGTCGCGGGCCTCGGCCCAGCCGAAGTAGAGGTTGGCGAACGGCGCCCCCGCGCGCGCCGCCAGCTCGATCGCCTCCATCAGCGCGCAGGTGTCGCCGGCGGCGGCGCCGTGGCACAGCTCGGTGGGGCTCCCCACGCAGCAGACGCGCACCCCGGCCTCGGCCAGGAGATCGACGGCGTGGCCCGGGTCGCCGCCGGTGTGGGTGGGGTGCCAGAGCTCCACGTATTCCACGCCGAGCCGCACCGCCTGCGCGCGGAGGGCCTCCACCCCCTCGCCGGGGCGCAGCTCGGTGCTCGAGAGGGCGAGGCGCATCGTCCCGGCCCCCGTCAGGGCATGATGGCGCCGCAGTTCACCACGATCGACTGCCCCGTGATGCACGCCGCCGCGCCCGAGCAGAGGAAGACCGCGGCGCCGGCCACGTCCTCGGGGTGCTGGTCGCGCTTGATGCAGCAGGAGTTCATCACCAGGTGCCGCACCCCCTGCATGTCGGGCGAGTCGAGCACCGCGTCGGAGAGGGTGTAGCCGGGGGCGATGGCGTTCACGTTGATGTTGAACGGCCCCAGCTCGCGCGCCAGGTTGCGCGTCATCACCGCCACCGCGCCCTTGGAGGCGAAGTAGTGGAGCTGGCTCTCGTACCCCTTCCAGATGGCGTCGGAGCTGATGTTGATCACGCGGCCGCCCTCCTTCTCCATCAGCGGCTTGGCGTGCTTGCAGCAGAGGAACACGCCGCCCACGTTCACCGCCATCATCCGCGTCCACTCCTCCAGCGGCGTTTCCCAGAAGGGCTTGAAGGCCACGGGAACGTCGAGCATGATCGCCGCGTTGTTCACCAGGAAGTCCACCCGCCCGTACTCGCGCTCGGCGGCGTCGAAGAGCGAGCGCACGCTCTCCTCGCTGGCCACGTCGGCCTCCACCCCGATCCCCCCGGCCGGGAGCGCGGCGGCGGCCTCGCGGGCCTTCTCGCCGCGGATGTCCGCCACCACCACCCGGGCGCCGCGCTCCGACAGGCCCATGCAGATGGCCCTGCCGATCCCGCGGCCGCCCCCGGTGACCACCGCCACCCTGCCCTCGAACTCCCCGTTCCCGGTCATTCCATCCCCCGTGTGGAAATCAGGTTCAGCAAGTGGTCCACGATCTCCGGGGCGCGCCCGCAGTCGTAGCCGTCGAAGTGAGCGAACCACGGCGACGAGACCTCCTCCACCCGCAAGAGGCCCGGCCGGCCGGTGGTGACCAGCGGCTTTCCGAAATCCAGCGCCAGCGCGATCTCGTTCAGCGTGCCGTAGCGCCCGTCGAAGGCGATCAGCCCCGCCGCCGTCCACACGATCACGTTGTTGCTCGCCACGTCCATCGAGGTGACGATGGGAAAGTCGACGTGCGCGTGCGACACGCGGGCGTCGTTCCCCTTCAGCACCGAGAGCGTCATCCCCCCGGCCGCCTGGCACCCGCGGCAGGCGGCCGCCGCCACCCCGTCCGAGTCGCCGCAGACGATGGCCATCCCGCGGCGGCCGATCTCCGTTCCCACCGCCTCGGCGAAGCGCGCCGCCTCGGGCGAGGTGTTGCGCGCGTGCCCGCCGATGATCCCGATGATCGTCCGCCGCTCGCGCGGGTGCCCGTTGCCGGTCATGCCGCCACCGCCCGGGGAAGGGCCAGCTGCATCACCTCGGCGAAGACCCGCTCGGGCGAGACCTCGTCCATGCAGGGGGCGGGGCAGCCGCCGTAGTAGAAGGTGCAGTTCCCCGCGTCGCGCTTCTGCGCGGGGCACTCCAGCCCGGTGCGGCTCTGCACCGCGCGGAAGCGGTCCGACGCCCCGCCCCAGATGGCGGCGTTGGTGGAGAAGTAGAGCCCCACGGTGGGAAGGCCGAGCGCCGCGGCGATGTGCACGCACGAGGTGTCGTTGGAGACCACCAGCGAGAGGGCGGAAAGGCTCGCGCAGAGCTGGTGCAGGGTGAGCCCCTCCACCAGCCGCACCCGCCCGGGGAAGGCGGCCTGCAGCGGCGCGGCGGCTGCGCGCGCCTGCAGCAGCTCGTGCTCGCCGGCGCCGGCGTACACCACCACGTCGAGCGGGGTGTGGCGCAGCACCAGGCGGCCCAGCGCCGTCCAGCGCGCGGGGGGCCACCGCTTGACCGACTCGTTCACCCCGGTGAAGAAGCCGACGGCGCTCGAAGGCGCGGCCAGCAGCCCCGAAGCGGCCAGGTGGCGGCGCAGCCACCCCCGGTCGAAGTCGCCCAGCTCCACCCCGTGCTCCGCGAAGAGGCCCACCTGGTCGTCGACCAGGAGGCGGTGGGCCGGGCGGGCGCGGAGGGCGGCCTGGTCCAGGTGCCAGAACTCGGCCGTCCCCGCCATCCGCTCGCGGAAGCGGAAGTAGCCGGTGTCGCGCCCCGGCCCCTCGTTGCGCAGGTTCACCACCGCCCCGATCCGGTTCTCGCGGATGAACGCCTCGATCCCCTCCCAGTCATCCTCGGCGAAGCGCCGCCACCCGGCGGGAACGGTGCCCAGGAAGCCCCGGAAGTTGAACCATTCCATGAACTCGGGCGATTCGAACACCGGGTTCGCGGTGTGGAAGAAGCCGATCCCGGGGACCGTCTCCTCCAGCCGCTTGAGGATGGGGAGCGCGGTGATCCCGTTCCCGATCCCCACGAAGTGCACCACCAGCAGGCGGGCGGGCGTGGGCCGGGCGATGTCCGGGGAGTGTTCCATGGGCACGCGAGGTCGCGAATGGAAGGAGGCGCATCAATGAACCGTCCACGGCGCCGCGGTGGGGGACGGCGGGCCACGGGGCGGGAGCCGGATGAATGGGTCGCGCCCGGAAGGAGGCCCCGGGCGCGAGGTGAAGCTAATCTGCGCCTCCTCGCGGTTTGCGTCAACAATTCTCTTCGCCGCCCCCGCCAACGTTTGTCTGGCGTCGGGCCGGGTTCGGGCACACATTCCTGCTGCCCCGGCGTTTCGCGAACTTCCATGGATCGGCAATTCCCCCCAGGAGGGCTTCATGCCAGGACCCGGTTGGTACTTCTTCGGCGACGAGGAACGGCGGCAGGTGGACGACGTGCTCCGCTCGCGCGAGCTGAGCCGCTACCGCTTCGACCAGACGGATGACGACGAGCCGTCGAAGGTGTTCCAGTTCGAGCGCACCATGGAGGCGTACCTGGGGGCGCCGCACTGCCTGGCCACCAACAGCTGCACCTCGGCGCTGCTGGCGGCGCTCACCGCGCTGGGGGTGGGGCCGGGCGACGAGGTGATCGTCCCCGGCTACACCTTCATCGCGTCGATCGCGGCGATCGTGTACGCCCGCGCCGTCCCCGTGCTGGCCGAGGTGGACGATTCGCTCACGCTGGACCCCGACGACGTGCGCCGGAAGATCACCCCCCGCACGCGCGCCATCCTCTGCGTGCACATGCTGGGCGCGCCCTGCGACATGGACGCGCTGGAGGCGATCGCGCGCGAGCACGGCCTCTTCCTGGTGGAAGACGTGGCGCAGGCGTGCGGGGGCGAGTACCGCGGGCGCCGCCTGGGCTCGATCGGCGACGCGGGCGCCTTCTCGCTCAACGTGTTCAAGACGATCACGGCGGGCGACGGCGGGTGCCTGGCGGTGCGCGACGACGCCGTGTTCGAGCGGGCGTTCGCCTTCCACGACCACGGGTTCAAGCCCTTCCGCCTGGGGGTGGCCGACGCGCAGGGGCTGATGGGGCTGAACCTGCGGATGGCCGAGCTGGTGGGCGCCGTGGCGCTGGCGCAGGCGCGCAAGCTCCCGGCGGTGGTGGAGGCGGTGCGCGCGCAGAAGCGGCGGCTGCTGGACGCGCTGGGCCCGCTGGGGGTGCCGCGGCGCCGGCTGAACGACCCGGACGGGGAGTGCGGAACGCTGCTGGTCCTCCTGTTGGACAGCGCGGAGCAGGCGCGGCGGGTGGCGGCGGCGCTGGGGGTGTGCACGCTGGTGGAGTCGGGGCGCCACTACTACGGCGCCATGCCCCAGCTCCTCAACCGGCGCATCCCCTCCCAGGCCGGGTGCCCCTTCTTCTGCGAGGCGCACCCCACCGACCGCGAGTACACGCGGGGGATGCTGCCGCGCACCGACGACCTGCTGTCGCGGTCGGTGGCCCTTTCGGTGGGCGTGGTGGACAGCTATCTGGGTGCGGGCTTCGGCGTGAACGTCCTTTCGCCGCCCGAGGAGGTGGACGAGGTGGCGCGGATCTTTCACGAGCGCACCGCCGATGCCTTCCGCGCCGGGGCCGCCTTCTCCATGGCCGCGCCGTAGGCGCCCGCGCCCCACACCCGTTTCGTCTTCAGAGCCGTGTCGTCCAGCGCAGGGAAGGAAATCAGGGAGCTCGTGCGGTGCCTGGCCGGGGCCGCCGACGCCGCGGAGCGGATGGTGGTGATGGGCGACCATCCCGGGGCGCTGGTGGAGGCGCTGGCCGAGCGCTTTCCCGGCGCCATCCGGGTGATGGCCACCAGCGCGCTGGACCTGTCCCTGGCCGGCCAGCTGCCGCCCGGCGTCCAGGCGCGGGTCTCGGTCTCGGTCGATCCCCCCGCGCCCGGGTCGGCCGACCTCTGCGTGATCCACGTGTCGGGGTTCGAGGGGAAGGACCGGCTGCGCGCGCGCATCGCCCTGGCGCGCGACGCGCTGCGCCCCGGCGGCGAACTGTACGTGATGACGCACGCGCGGCGCGGAGCCGAGAGCAACCTGGCCGCCCTCCGCGAGGTGCTGGGCGAGGCCGAGGTGGTGGGGCGCGGCGGGGGCGGCGTGCGCATCCTGCGCGGCGTCCGCCGGGTCGATGACGTCGATTCCGACGGCTCCGGCGGCTCCGGCGGGGAAGGGGAGGCGGCGCGCGGCGGCGAGCAGGTGATCGAGGCGGAGGTGCTGGGGGAGCGCTTCGTCTTCCGCACCGGCGAGTCGGTGTTCTCGCGCGGGCGGCTGGACCTGGGGACCCGCTTCTTCCTGGAGAGGCTCGACGTGGGCGGCGCCACGCGCCTGCTCGACATCGGCTGCGGCTACGGCCCCATCGGCATCGTGCTGGCCCGGGTGCACCCCGCGCTGGCGGTGACGATGGTGGACGTGGAGGTGGAGGCCGTGCGCTTCGCCGCCGCCAACGCGGTGGAGAACGGCGTTGCGGAGCGCGCGCGCGTGGTGCTGAGCGACGGGCTGCGGGCCATCCGCGGCGAGACCTTCGACCTGGTGGTCACGCACTTCCCCCTGCACATCCCCCGCCCCAAGCTGCAGGAGATCCTCACCGACGCGCGCGACGCGCTGGCCCCCGGCGGCCGGCTGTGCGGCGTGGCGCTGAACGCGTACGACGTGCGCCCCACCGTGCAACGGGTGTTCGGGAACGTCGACACCCTGGCCGAGAGCGACCCGCGGGAGTACGGCAACGCCTTCCGCGTGGTCTGCGCGCGCCGGACGGCGCCGTAGCGGCGCCGGATCGAGCGGGCCCGGGCGCCCGGCTCGCGCGGAATGGCCGTGTTCGAACGATGGGCGGGACATCTGGACGGCTCGCCCCGGGAGTGGGCCTGTCCGGATCGCCACGTGAACGTGAAAAGGCCCGCATCGCGTGCATGCCGGGCCTTCGCTCATGCTAGCCGGTGGCACCGGATCGGGGGGCCGGCGACCGCCTGAACCGGGTTCAAGCCGGTGATCGTTTCACTGGCCCCGGCCGCGACACGCGGGGCCGCGCCGCGCTTTTTCCTTTCGCTTCGCTACTTGCCCCTGTCGGTGCCGGGCGGCACGTTGGGCGGTGGCCGTGGTGGTTCACCGAAGCGCCCGGCTGCGTGCCCGTGCAGTGCCCTGGCGGCGGGGAGCCGTCTTGATCAGGCCGTTTCGTGCCTCCGCATTTTCATTCTTCCCAATCATTGAGGAGCAGGAATCATGGACGCCACATCGGAACAGAAGGTCCTGTCTACGCTGTACGACCGGCTATTCGACGCCATTTCGTATTCGCCGGATGGCCGCCCGTCGGGGTTCGACCGCCAGAACTCCAGGCTGCTGATGGCGAAGAACGTGGTGCTCGACCCCAGCGACTTCGCCAACGCCTTCAGCCCGGTGAACTCCGGGCCGGCCGCCGACCAGAAGGCCGCGCGCGCATTCTCCGACATGGTCGACGTGCTGCCGGTGGACCAGGTGGAGTGGGCCGACTCGACGAAACGGCTCTCCGGGGTCTACGAGGGCCTCGTTGCCCAGGCGAACACCACCAACGTTGAAAATCCCGACCAGCGGCACACCTACGACCTGGCCTACGGTTACCTCAACGCCACCACCAGCACGCCGCCCGACATGTTCGGCAAGTCGGTGCAGATGACGGGTCCAACCGCCATCGCGCAGACCTACAACGACGACCAGACCGCCTACATCAACGCGGTGGGCGGGTACCGGGCGGCGTTCAACGGCTACAACCTGGACGTGGTCGCCGATCAGCGGGCGTGGATGGCGGTGGAGCCCGGGCTGCGCAACACCGTCGACCAGGCGTGGAACCGGTGGAACCGCGAGGGCAAGGCGCAGGTCGAGCAGGCGCAGCAGGCGCTCCAGTCCAGCATCAACGACGCCGTCTCCGCCGCGATCACCCAGGCGCGGCAGCTGGTGAGCCCCGGCGCCCACATCCCGTCGCTGGACGGCGTGGGGGAGGGCTGGCTCCTGTCGTACGCCCAGCCGCGCGACTGGGCGAGCCCGTCCATCACCGCGTCGAAGCTGACCCTGCAGAGCTCCTACCTGAACGAGACCGCGTCGTCCGAGGCGAGCAGCTACAGCGCCGGGGGCTCCGGCGGCTGGGGCCTGTGGTCGGCCAGCGCGTCGATGTCGCACAGCAGCAGCGAGTCGCACTCCCACATGGACGCGAGCGAGTTCGAGCTCACCGCGGAGCTGATCCAGGTCCGCATCATGCGCCCGTGGTTCAATCCGCTCCTCCTCTCCATGCAGGGGTGGTGGGTCGACGGCACCCCCGAGGGCGGCCTGGCCACCATGATGCCCCTGGTGCCGACGGCCTTCATCCTCGCGCGCAACGTCACCATCAAGGCCGACTTCTCCGAACAGGACAAGAGCCACATCGAGAGCGCCACCTCGGGCTCGGCATCGGTCGGGTGGGGGCCCTTCGGTGCCAGCGGCAGCTACTCCAGCTCCTCCTCTGCCGACACGTTCACGTCCAAGTTCGACGGCGGTACGCTGCAGCTGCCGGGGCTGCAGCTGATCGGCTGGGTCAACACGGTCACCCCGGCCGGGGTGCCTCCCATGGCCGCGCCGGCGGCGGCCGCGGGTGCGGCGGCGCGCTCGGTCCGGGCGTGATCCGGGTTTCGTGGGGCGCGGCCATGGCGGCCGCGCCCCACGCGCCACCTCCCGGCGAACCATCGCGCGCCCCGATCCCCCAGAGCCGACCATGGACCTGACCACCGCAATCGGCAACGCGTTGCGGCCGGCGCTTCCGGAAAGCCTCGCGCGGCCGCCCTCCCTGGACATCCGCTCGCCGGATCTGTCGGTGGCGGCCGGCGACCTCGATTCGGCCCCGCCCGCGAACAACTCCGTCCCCGCGCCGGCCCCGCCCGCGGCGGGGGGCAAGCCCGTCATCCAGCTCGCCGCGATCCCGGTCACCATCGACCCGGCGTTGTACCGGAACCCGCTCACCAGCACGAACCCGGGCGGAGACTACCGTCCGCTGCGGGCCTTCCGCGACCTGGTCGACCCGGTTCCCACCTTCTCGCGCTACTATGCCCCAGGCCCCACCTCCATCGAGGGCGCCTGGGGCGCCTTCGTGAACGGCGCGTCGGCGGGGGCCGACACCTTCGCCCGGCTGGCCCTGGCCACCGCGCAGCGGCAGTTCGCCGGCTATGAGCTCGGCGCCCTGAGCGGCCTTCCCGACTCGTGGCGGCCCGTCTACGCCTCACCCGCCGACTGGTACGACTTCTCCGTTCCCGGCCGTTTCGCGGAGGTGGAGATGGATCTGTCGGACCTGGACACCAGCCAGGGGCCGTTCAGCACCATCCCCGGAGCGGAATTCGAGGACACGCTGATGTGGCGCATGGGCGACCCGGCGCACCCCGGCAGCGTGGTCCCGCTTCATCCGGACACGAAGCTGCGCTCGATCTGCTTCAAGGCCATGGAGGTCACGCTGCAGCGGCCGTGGATGGACTTCAGCCTGCTGCAGCTTGGCGGAATCACCCTGGGCGGGCAGCGGCCGGGGCTGTACTCCAGCGGCCGGCTAGACGACAATCCGGGAGTGCTGCCCCTGGTTCCGACCAGTTGCTACCTCGCCATCGACCTCCAGATCGTCGCGAACTGGGCGCCGCAGGACACGCAGGTCCTGGAGGACGCCGCCCGGGCTTCCACCTCGCTCGCCCTCGGCCGCTTCGCCCTGAGCTCGGGCCTGGGGGCCGCGCCGGCAGGCGGGATGACGTTCGACCAGACCTCGGTGTCATCGTCGGTCGTTCAGCTCATCGCGTGGATCAGCGCACTGGTCCCGTTCTGTCCCGCCGCGCCAGCGTAAGCCGCCGCGCGTCCGCGCGTCAGCGTGGCCGGAAGCTGGCGGCTTCACGGGAAGGAGCCGCGCGAGCCCGCCGATTCTCGCATCGACCGCGTCGGAACGCAAAAAGGCCCTGCAATCGGCAATTTCGATGCAGGGCCTTCTCCTATCCGGACAGGGCGGCCGGATTTGAACCCGCTGATGGCCGTGTTTAACCTTTGCGCCAGCCTGGCGGGCTTCGAGGTCAAAGTTCAGAGGCGTTTCGGCCTCCAATGTGCGCGTCCCAGCCGCACTAACGATTGCAATGAACAATTCGGAGCCGGTACTGAATGGACAACCAATCTCGCGATCTTTTATTGGAAATCACTCGCACGTGCCACATCGCTTTTGTAAACCGCACGTTTCGAGAACAAAACGGGGGATTGCCAACTTTCGTGAGGTGGGTTACTACTGCAGTAGCATCATAAGCGACGCGATGGACTTTCAAAAAGCCCCCTGAAGGTACATGTGCTCCTGTTCGGGGCACATTGT
This sequence comes from Longimicrobium sp., assembly GCA_035691085.1. Classification (GTDB taxonomy): domain Bacteria; phylum Gemmatimonadota; class Gemmatimonadetes; order Longimicrobiales; family Longimicrobiaceae; genus Longimicrobium. The sequence goes on along the minus strand of DASSJS010000333.1, from coordinate 469 downwards.
GGCGCTCCTATTGATTCGTGGCGAGAATTTTAATTCCATTCGGTGGCCATTTAACGTCCGTGGCGCGCCGGGCCGCGCGTGCCTGACGCCGAGGCTTTGAGCGGATCTGCCCATTCGGCCGCCCTTTCCCATCCCGTTCCGGGCGAGCGAGCCCGGCGCAGGTGGAGCGGCCGGTCTTCCCGAACTTCGCCCGTCACGCCCGAGCCGAGGGCTGGCCTGGCGAGCCGAAACGTGTGACCCCCGGAAACGAGCATGTCGTCAGAGGGAAGCCTCCAGCAGCCTCGTGCAGGGCTGTCGCCGGCGAAGCAGGCGCTGATCCAGGCGCGGCTGCAGGGCCGCAACCGGGCGGCCGCGCCGGCGCGGGTGGCGGCGGGGTCGGACGTGCCGCTGTCGTTCGCGCAGGAGCGGCTCTGGTTCCTGTACCGTCTGCAGCCGGACGTGGCGCTGTACAACATGAGCAAGGCGCTGC
>DASSJS010000332.1:0-22050 GCA_035691085.1 Longimicrobium sp. | reverse complement strand
CGGCGTCGGGGCCGGTGCGGGTGAGAGGTTCACGGCTGACGCGGATGGCACGGCTGGGGCTGGCGCGGAATGCACGACGCATCTTGCCATCGGAAAGCGCGCGGGAGGGCGGGCGATGACGGACGGCGTGCAACCGCCGCGGGAGCTCTCGCCCGAGCGCCGCAGGCTGCTGGAGCTGCGGCTGCGCGCGCGGCAGGCGCAGGCCGCCGGCCCCGAGCTGCGCCCGCACCCGCGGCCGGACGGCACCGCGCCGCTCTCCGCCTCGCAGGCGCGGCTGTGGGTGGTGGAGCGGCTGGAGCCCGGCGCGGGAGCCAGCACCGCATCGTTCGCCGTGCGCGTGCGCGGGCCGCTGGACCTGGCCGCGCTGCGCGGCGCGGTGGAGACGGTGATCGCGCGGCACGAGACGCTGCGCACCACCTTCACCGAACGCGACGGGGTGCCGGCGCAGGTGATCCATCCCCCCGCGCCCTTCCCCCTCCCCGTCACCGACCTCTCGCACCTGGAGGGCGAGGCGCTCGAGGGCGAGATGATGCGGCTCGCCGACGCCGACGCGGGGACGGGATTCGACGTGGAGGCCGGCCCCGTCTTCCGCGTGACCGTGCTGCATCTGGGGGACGATGACCACGCCCTCCTTTTCGCGGTGCACCACATCGTCACCGACGGGTGGAGCTTTGGCGTCCTGACCCGCGAGCTGGGCGCGGCCTACGCCGCGCTGCGCGATGGGCGCGCGCCCGGCCTTCCCCCGCTCGCCGTGCAGTACGCCGACTTCGCGGCGTGGGAGCACGAACGGCTGCGCGGAGAGACGCTGGAGCGGCTCACCACGTTCTGGCGGAGCGCGCTGGAGGGCGCGCCGCCGTCGCTGGACCTGCCCGCCGACCATCCCCGCCCGCCGCGCGAGAGCCACGCGGGCGGGCTGGTGCGCGCCCGGATCGAGCCCGCGCTGGCCGCGCGGCTGCGCGAGATGGCGCGCGGCGAAGACGCCACCCTGTTCCACGTGCTGATGGCGGCGTTCCGGGTGGTGCTGGCGCGGCACGCGGGGCAGGACGAGGTGGTGATCGGCACGCCGGTGGCCAACCGGCCGCGGAGCGCGCTGGAGGGGCTGATCGGCTTTTTCGTGAACACCGTCCCCCTGCGCGGGCGGGTGCCGCCGGACGCGACTTTCCGCGCGCTGGTGCGGGCGGAGAAGGCGGCGGCGCTGGCGGCGTTCAACCACGCCGAGCTCCCCTTCGACCGCATGGTGGAGGAGCTGCGGCTGCCGCGTGACCCCTCGCGCAACCCCGTCTTCCAGGTGGCGCTCACGCTGCAGACGGCGCGGATGGACCCGCTGGAGCTGGCCGGCACCCACACCACGCCGCTCGACTCGCGCCACGGCACCACGCGCTTCGATCTGACACTGGACAACTGGCACGATGCCGACGGCGGCGTGAGCATCCACGCCGAGTTCGCCGCCGCGCTCTTCGAGCCGGCCACGGTGGAGCGGATCGTAAACCACTTCCTGCGCGTGCTGGAGCACGGCTGCAGCGCGCCGGACACCCGCGCCGCGGAGTTGGCCCTGGCCGATGCGGACGAGGCGGCACTTGTGGCCGGGTGGAGCCGCGGCGCGCACGACGTGGCGCCACGCGAAACGCTGCACGGGATCGTCTCGGCCCAGGCCGCGCGCACGCCCGGCGCGCCGGCGCTGGCGTGGGAGGGCGGCGCGCTGAGCTATGCGGAGCTGGAGGCGCGCGCGGGCATCCTGGCGCGGCGGCTGCGCGCGCTGGGCGTGGGGCCGGAGTCGGTGGTGGGGATGCTCCTTCCCCCCTCACCCGAGGGGGTCCTGGCGATCCTGGGCATCCTGCGGACGGGCGCCGCGTACCTCCCGCTGGAGCCCGCGTACCCCGACGCCCGCATCGCCTACGCCCTGGCTGACTCGGGCGCCGTGGCCGTGGTGGCCCGCCCGGCCGACGCGGCGCGCGTGGGCGGGCTCCCCGTTATCCCCATCGACTCGCCCGCCTGGTTCGACGCGGCGGAGCCCGGCGCGGAGCTCCCGGGTGATGACGAGGGAGATGCGGAGCAGGCGGGGCCGGACAACCTGGCGTACGTCATCTACACCTCCGGCTCCACGGGGACGCCGAAGGGGGTGGCGGTGCCGCACGGGCCGGCGGCGCTGCACGTGCGGCGGGCGGCCCGGGTGTACGGCTTCCGCGCGGACGACCGCATGCTCGGGTTCTCGTCGCTCACCTTCGACGCCTCGGTGGAGCACATGTTCGCCACCTGGGCAGCGGGCGCGTGCCTGGTGCCGCGGACCGAAGTGTGGAGCCCGGCCGAGTTGGCGGGGCAGGTGGAGCGGCTGGGGGTTACCGCCGTGCTCACCTCGGCCGGCTACTGGGCGCAGATGGCGCACGACGCCGCCGCGCTCGCGGTGCTGCGGAATCGGCTGCGGCTGGTGACCACGGGCGGCGAGGAGATGCAGCGAGAGCCGCTGGCGGCGTGGGTGCGCGAGCCCGGCGGCGTGACGGTGCTCAACCTGTACGGCCCCACCGAGGCCGTGGTCACCGCGGCGTTCTTCCCCATCGCCGGCGGTTTCCCCGCGTGCGACCCGGCGCGCATCCCCATCGGCGGGCCGCTTCCCGGGTACCTGCTGCACGTGCTGGACGATGGGCTGCGGCCGGTGGCGATCGGCGTTCCCGGCGAGCTGTGCATCGGGGGCGTGGCGCTGGCGCGCGGCTACCTGCGGCGCCCGGCGCTGACGGCCGAACGCTTCGTTCCCGACCCTTTCGCGCGGGTGCCCGGCGCGCGGATGTACCGCACGGGTGACCGGGCGCGCTGGACGGACGCGTGGGAGTGCGAAGGTTCGGAGTGCGAAAGTGCGGAGTGCGAAAGTGCGAAAGTGCGAGAGTGCGAAAGTGGAAGTGATTCGCTCGGACACTCTCGCCCTCTCGGACTCTCGCACTCTCGGACTGGGGTTCTCGAGTTCCTGGGGCGCGCCGATGGGCAGGTGAAGGTGCGCGGCTTTCGCGTGGAGCTGGGGGAGGTGGAGGCGGCGCTGCGGATGCACCCGGCCGTGGCGGATTGCGTGGCGGACGCGCGTCCCGACGCGTCGGGGTCGCTGCGGCTGGCCGCGTACTGCGTGGCGCGGAACGGCTCGGCGCCCGACGCCGCGGAGCTGCGCGCGCACCTGGCGTTGCGGCTCCCCGAGTTCATGCTCCCATCCGCCTTCGTGTGGATGGACGCGCTGCCGCTGACCCCCGCGGGGAAGGTGGACCGCCGCGCGCTCCCCGAGCCGGAGGCGGCCCACGGACCGGCCGGCTACGTGGCGCCCGAGACGGCGGACGAGGCGGCGCTGGCGGAGATCTGGGCCGAACTGCTGCGCGTAGAGGGCGTGGGCGCCGAGGACGACTTCGTGTCGCTGGGCGGGCACTCCCTGCTGGGCGTGCGGGTGGTGTCACGCATCGCCGCGCGGCTGGGCGTGCAGCTGCCGCTGCGGGCGGTGTTCGAGGCGCCCACCGTGCGCGCGCTGGCCCGCCGTGTGGGCGAGGCGCGCGCGGAAACGGGCACGGCCGCGCTCGGGCCGATCCCGCACGCGGACCGCTCGGCGCCGCTCCCGGCGTCGTTCGCGCAGGAGCGGATGTGGTTCCTGCAGCAGCTCGACCCCCAGTCGGCCGCGTACAACATCGCCTGGGCGCTGCGCCTTTCCGGTGCGCTGAACGCGGACGCGTTGCGGCGGGCGTTCGCGGAGATCGTCCGCCGCCACGAAGTCCTCCGCACGGCGTTCAGGGAACAGGGAACAAGGAATAGGGAACAGCGGGCGGAAAGCCAGCGGGACGGAGGACAGGGGGACGAGTCCGCGCTCGGCGTGGAGCAGGTCATCCTCCCGGAGGATGCGTTCGGGTGGGAGGCGATCGACTTCTCCCATCTCCCGAAGACGGAAGCCGAGGCCGCGGCGGCGCGGCGGGCCGAGGCCGAGGCGGCGGCGCCGTTCGATCTGGCGCGCGGGCCGGTGCTGCGCGTGGCCTTGCTGCGCGTGGCGGTGGACGAGCACCTGCTCGCGCTGGCCATGCACCACGTGGCGGCGGACGCCTGGTCGTGGGAGGTGATGAGCCGCGAGCTGTCCGTGCTCTACGCCGCCTTCCAGCGCGGCGAGACGAATCCGCTGGCGCCGCTACCGGTGCAGTACGCCGACTATGCGGCGTGGCAGCGTGGATGGCTGCGCGGCGAGGTGCTGGAGCGGCAGGCGGCATACTGGCGCCAGCGGCTGGCCGGCGCGCCCGCCGTGCTGGAGTTGCCCACCGACCGGCCGCGCCCCGCCGTTCAGGAGCTGCGCGGCACGCTCCTCCCCTTCCGCATCGCCGCCGATGCGGCGGCGGGCGCGCGGGCGCTGGCGGCGCGCGAGGGCGCCACGCCGTTCATGGTGCTGCTCGCCGCCTTCGCCGTGGTCCTCCAGCGCTGGAGCGGCCAGGACGACGTGGTGGTGGGCACGCCGGTCACCAGCCGGCCGCGGCCCGAGTTGGAGCCGCTGATCGGCTTCTTCAGCAACACCCTCCCGATCCGCGCGAACCTTTCCGGGCGCCCCGCCTTCCGCGAGGTGCTGCGGCGCGTGCGCGACACCACCCTGGACGCCTTCGCCCACCAGGACCTGCCGTTCGAGCGGATGGTGGACGAGGTGCGGGCCGAGCGCAGCCTGAGCCACACCCCGCTCTTCCAGGTGATGTTCTCGCTGGCACACGGGTCCGCCACGGACCTGGCGCTGGATGGCATCACCGCGGCGGACGCGGAGGTGGACCCGGGCACCGCGCGCTACGACCTGACCGTGGTCCTGAGCGAGGAGAAGGACGGCGCGCTCTTTGGCCAGGCCGAGCTCGCCACCGCGCTGTGGGATGACGCCACGATTGCGCGGATGATGCGCCACCTCGAATCCGTCGTCCGCGCCGCGGCGGCCGACCCGGACGCATCCATCGCCACGCTGCCGCTGCTCTCGGCGGACGAGCGCACGGAGCTGGTGGACGGCGTCAATCTCACCAACCGGCAATGGGACGGCGCGCTCGTCCATGAGCTCGTCGCCCGGCAGGCCGCGAACACGCCGGGCGCGGTCGCGGTCGAGCACGCGGGCGATGCGCTGACCTATGCGGAGTTGGAGGCGCGCGCGAACCGGCTGGCGCACCGCCTCGTGCGTCTGGGGGTCGTTCCCGACACGCGCGTGGCGGTGGCGATGGAGCGCTCGGTGGAGATGGTGGTCGCCGTGCTCGCGGTGCTGAAGGCGGGCGGGTGCTACGTCGCCGTCGACCCCGGCTATCCCGCCGATCGCATCGCGTACATGCTCGCCGACAGCCGCGCCTCCGTGGTGCTCACGACGTCCGCTGTGGCGGATCGCCTCCCATCCACCGGCGCAGTGATCGTGCGAGTGGACGTGGAGGATGTCGCGTCCGAATCGTCCGCTCCGCCGACGGTCGATCTTCATCCCGAGAACCTGCTGTACGTCCTCTACACGTCGGGATCGACGGGACGGCCGAAGGGCGCGGCGCTGCCGCATCGCGCGCTGGCCAACGTCATCCGCTGGCAGCTGGAGCGGTGCGGGGATGATGCGGCCGCGCGCACGCTGCAGTTCGCGTCGCTGTCGTTCGACGTGTCGTTCCAGGAGATCTTCTCGACGTGGGCCGGCGGCGGCACGCTGGTGTTGATCGACGACGAGACGCGGCGGGATGCCGACGCGCTGCTGGCATATCTCCGCGCCGAGCGCATCGAGCGGCTGTTCATCCCCTTCGCCGGGCTGCAGGGGCTCGCCGAGATCGCCGAGGGGGGCGATGCGCATCTCCCGCATCTGCGCGAGGTGATCACCGCGGGAGAGGCGCTGCGGGCCACGCCGCAGCTCCGTGCCCTCTTCCGCGCGAACCCGCAGACCACGCTCGACAACCACTACGGCCCGTCGGAGACGCACGTCATCTCCGCGCACCTCGTCGCTGGCGATCCGGTCGCGTGGCCGGCGCTGCCGCCGATCGGCGCGCCCGTGGCCAACACGCGGCTGTACGTGCTCGATGGCGAGATGCAGCCGGCGCCGCTCGGCGTTCCCGGCGAGCTGTACGCGGCCGGCATCCACCTGGCCCGCGGCTACCTCGCGCGCCCCGCGCTGACCGCCGAGCGCTTCGTCCCCAACCCCTTCGGCCCCGCGGGATCGCGGCTGTACCGTACGGGCGACCGGGTGAAGCGGACGGACGCACTCGAGTACGTCGGCCGCACCGACTTCCAGGTGAAGATCCGCGGCTTCCGCGTGGAGCCGGGCGAGGTGGAGGCGGTGCTGGCCGGGCACCCCGCCGTGTCGCAGGCCGCCGTCACCGCGCGCGGCGAGGGCGCGGCCCGGCGGCTGGCGGCGTACGTCGTCCCCACGGCCGACGCGTCGCCGACGATCGCCGAGCTGCGGGCGCACGTGGCGGCGCGGCTGCCGGAGCACATGGTGCCGCGCGCGTGGCGGGTGATGGACGCGCTCCCGCTGACCCCCAGCGGCAAGGTGGACCGCCGCGCGCTCCCCGAACCCGACGCGGCCCCGGCCGACGAGGCGCGCGTGGAGCCCCGCACGCCGGCCGAGGAGATCGTCGCGGACGCGTGGGAGGCGGTGCTGCGCGTGCGGCCCGGCGTGCACGACAACTTCTTCAGCCTGGGCGGGCACTCGCTGGCCGCCACGCAGGTGGTGGCGCGCATCCGTCGCGCGTTCGGCATCGACCTGCCGCTGCGGGCGCTGTTCGAGGCGCCCACCGTGGCCGCCCTGGCCGCGCGCGCGGCGGATGCGCGGCGCGGAACGCACCTCCATCTCCCCCCGCTGCTCCCGGCGGCGCGCGGGGACGAGACGCCGCTCTCGTTCGCGCAGCAGCGCTTCTGGTTCGTGGAGCGGATGGGCGCGGCGGGCGCGGCGTACCACATCCCCCTGCTGCTCACCCTGCGCGGCGCGCTGGACGCAGACGCGCTGCGGGCGGCGCTGAACGGCCTGATCGCGCGGCACGAAGCGCTGCGCACCACGTTCGAGCTGCGCGGCGCCGAGCCGGTGCAGGTGGTGGCGCCGCGGCTTCTGATCGATCTCCCGCTCCACGACCTGACGGCGTTCTCGGGAGATGCGGAGACCGAGGCCGAGAGCATCTCGCGCGATGAGTGGGTGGCGCCGTTCGATCTGGAGCGCGGGCCGCTGATCCGCGCGCGGCTGCTGCGGATGGGGGCGGACGAGCACCGGCTGCTGCTCAGCTTCCACCACATCGTCTGCGATGCGTGGTCGCTCACGGTCGCCTTCCGCGAGCTGGGCGAACTGTACGCCGCCGCGCGCGAGGGGCGTCCGGCCCATCTCCCCGCACTGCCAGTGCCGTACCCGGACTACGCCGTGTGGCAGCGCGAGCGGCTGGACGGCGAGGCGCTGGCGCGCGAGCTGGAGTTCTGGCGCGAGCGGCTGGCGGGCGCGGCCGTCCTCCAGCTCCCCACCGACCGGCCGCGCCCGCCGGTGCAGAGCTTCCGCGGCGCGATCGTGCCATTCCGGCTGAGTGCCGAGACGGCGGAGCGCGTCCGCGAGCTGGCGCACGGCGAGGGCGCCACGCCGTTCATGGTGCTGCTGGCGGCGTTCAACGTCCTCCTCTCGCGGTGGACGGGGAGCGAGGACGTGGTGGTCGGCTCCCCCGTCGCGGGCCGGGTGCCGGAAGAGACGGAGCCGCTGATCGGCGTGTTCGTGAACACGCTCGCGCTCCGCGCCGACCTGTCGGGCGACCCGTCGTTCCGCGAAGTCGTGTCGCGCGTCCGCGAACGGACGCTGCATGCCTACGCGCACCAGGAGGTGCCGTTCGAGCGGCTGGTGGAGGAGCTGAAGGTGGAGCGCAGCCTGGACCGGCACCCGCTCTTCCAGGTGATCTTCACCATGCACCCCGGCGGCTACGGCGCGCCCGATCTCCCCGGCATATCGGTGGATGTGGCGGAGAAGGACAACGGCACCGCCAAGGTAGACCTGGTGCTGGGGATGACGGAGGACGCGGACGGGATCGACGCCGTATTCCAGTACGCGTCGGACCTCTTCGACGAAGCGACCATCCGCCGCATGGCCGGGCACCTGGCCACGCTGACCGACGCGGCGCTCGCCGACCCCGCGCGCCCCGTGGCCGCGCTCCCGCTGATGACGGCGGACGAGGCGGCGCTGCTGGAGTCGTTCCATGGCGCCGCGGCCGATTACCCGCGCGGCCTCAACCTCCCCGCGCTCTTCGAGGCGCAGGCGGCGCGCACGCCCCAGGCGGCCGCGGTGCGCTGGAACGGCGAGGCGACGACGTACGCGGAACTGAACGCGGCGGCCAACCGGCTCGCGCACCGCCTGCGCACGCTGCGCGTAGGGCCGGAGGTGCGCGTGGCCATCTGCATGGAGCGCACGCCGGAGCTGATCGCCGCGCTGCTGGCGGTGCACAAGGCCGGCGGTGCGTACGTCCCCATCGACCCCGCGTACCCGGCCGACCGCATCGCCTACATGCTGGCCGACTCCGGCGCGCCCGTGCTGCTGGCGCACGCGCGCATCGCCGAACGTCTCCCCGCGCACGACGCGGTGACGGTCCGCGTGGATGCCGACTGGTCCGAGGTTGCGCGCGAATCCGCCGAAAACCCGGGCGTGGCGGTGGACCCGCGCAACCTGGCGTACGCCATCTACACCTCCGGCTCCACGGGGCGGCCGAAAGGGGTGCAAATCGAGCACCGCAGCGCCGTCACGCTCGTGCACTGGCTCCGCGAGCACGTGTCGGATGATGAACGCCGGGCCGTGCTGGCATCGACCTCCATCTCCTTCGACGTTTCCATCGCCGAGATCTTCGGCACGCTCTGCTGGGGCGGCACGCTGGTGCTGGTGCGCGACGCGCTGGCGCTGCCGGACGCGCGCGATCCGGTGGTGCTGGCCAGCATGGCCCCCAGCGCGGCGGCCGAGCTGCTGCGGATGCGCGCGATCCCACCTTCCGTGCGCGTCCTGAACCTGGGCGGCGAGGCGCTCCCCAACGCGCTGGCGCAGGGGCTGTACGCGCTGGGTACGGTGGAGCGCGTGGGCAACTTCTACGGGCCTACCGAGGATACCACGTACTCCACCTGGTCCATCGTGGAGCGCGGCGCCGATCGCGTGTACGTGGGCCGGCCCGTGGCGAACACGCGGGCGTACGTGCTGGACCGGCATCTCCGCCCCGTCCCCCTGGGCGTTCCCGGCGAGCTGTACCTGGCGGGTGACGGCCTGGCACGCGGCTATCACCGCCGCCCCGCGCTCACGGCCGAGCGCTTCATCCCCGACCCGTTCACGCTTGCGCCCGGCGGCCGGATGTACCGCGTGGGCGACCTGGTCCGCTGGCGGGCGGACGGACAGCTCGAATACCTCGGCCGCCTCGACCAGCAGGTGAAGATCCGCGGCCACCGCGTGGAAACGGGCGAGATCGAAGCCGTTCTCGCCACGCACCCGCGCGTCCGCGAGGCCGCCGTGGTCGCGCGCGAGGACGCGCCGGGCGACGCGCGGCTCGTCGCTTACGTCGTCGCGGCGGACGCGGCGAGCCCGCCCGCGCCGGCCGATCTGCGCGAGCACCTGAAGGCGCGGCTGCCGGAGTACATGGTCCCCGCCGCGTGGGTGGCCATGGACGCGCTCCCGCTGAACCCCAACGGCAAGGTGGACCGCCTGCGCCTTCCCGCGCCCGGTGAGCGCGAGCGCGCCGAGGCCGCCGCCGCGCCGCCGCGCACCGCCACCGAGCAGGCGGTGGCCGCCGTGTGGCGCGAGGTGCTGGGCCTGGAGCACGTGGGTGTGGACGAGAACTTCTTCGAGCTGGGCGGCCATTCGCTGCTGCTGGCGCGCCTGCAGGAGCGGCTGAACCAGGAGATGGGGAGCAGCCTGTCGTTCGTGGACCTCTTCCAGTTCTCCACCGTCGCCGCCCTCGCCGAGCACCTGGCTCCGCGCGGCGGGGATGATGGAACCAGCGGCGATGCGGACATCGGCGACGCGCCGCGCGAGGAGCCCGCGCCGACGGAGACGCGCGGCCGGGGCGCCAACCGGCGTGAGCTGCTGCGCCGCGGTCGGCGGTGACGCCGACGTAACGGTCCGCGTCCGACGAGTCTAGCGCGCAACGAGTACTCTCAACTGCGATTTCAACGCAGAGGAAGCAGAGGAACAGCGGAAAATCGCGCATCACACGTTTTGCGCTCGATGCCGTTGCAGTTCCCCCCTCCCCCGCGAAGCGCGGAGAGGGGCCGGGGGAGGGGGCCAGCCGCGGCCGCGAAGACGCCGTCCGAAGCGAACCCATCTCTCGTCCGAAGTCCGTCGGCTGAACCGGGCTGATGCATCCGCCCTGCATGGAGATAGACCGAATCACATGAGCACGATCCACGATCCGCGCGATGACGAGATGGCCGCTTCCGCTCCCGACGTGCCGGAGGGGGCCGATCTCGACGTGGCCATCATCGGCATGGCCGGGCGCTTCCCGGGGGCGGACGATCTCGACGCGTTCTGGGCGAACCTGCGCGACGGAGTGGAGTCCATCTCCTTCTTCGGCGACGACGAGCTGCGCGCGGCGGGGGTGCCCGAGGCGGAGCTGGCGCATCCCGACTACGTGAAGGCGATCGGGCGGCTGGGCGACGTGGAGCACTTCGACGCGGGGTTCTTCGGCTACTCGCCGCGCGAGGCGGAGGTGCTGGAGCCGGGGCATCGCATCTTCCTGGAATGCGCGTGGGAAGCGCTGGAGGATGCGGGGGTCGACCCCGCGCGCGTCGAGGGGCGCGTGGGCGTGTACGCCGGAGCGGGGTCGAGCGGGTACACCGAGCGGCACGTGAAGCCGAACGCCGCGCTGATGGAGGCGGCGGGCGCCTTCCAGGTGAACCTCGGCAGCGCGCCGGACTTCCTGGCCACGCGCGTTTCGTACAAGCTCGACCTGCGCGGGCCCAGCCTGGCCGTGCAGACGGGGTGCTCCACCTCGCTCGTGGCCGTGCACCTGGCCGCGCAAAGCCTGCTGCGCGGCGAGTGCGAGCTGGCGCTGGCGGGCGGCGTGTCGGTCATCATCCCGCAGATCACCGGTTACCTGTACGCGCACGGCTCCATCGTCTCTCCCGACGGCCACTGCCGCCCCTTCGACGCGCGCTCGGCGGGCGCCGTCTCGGGGAGCGGCGCGGGCGCGGTGGTGCTCAAGCGCCTCTCCGACGCGCTGCGCGACGGCGACCCGGTGCGCGCGGTGATCCGCGGGTCGGCCATCAACAACGACGGCGGGGCCAAGGTCGCCTTCACCGCGCCCGGGGTGGAGGGGCAGGCCGCCGTCATCGCCGAGGCGCTCGAGGCGGCGGACGTGGATCCCGATACCGTGACCTACGTGGAGGCGCACGGCACGGGGACGGAGCTGGGCGACGTGATCGAGATCGCGGCGCTGACGCGGGCGTTCCGCGGCGCCACCCCGCGCGAGGGGTTCTGCGCGGTCGGCTCGGTGAAGGCCAGCATCGGCCACCTGGACACCGCTGCGGGGATCGCCGGGCTGATCAAGACCGTGCTGGCGATGGAGCACCGGCAGATCCCGCCCACGCTGCACTTCCAGGCGCCCAACCCGCGCATCGCCTTCGGCGGGAGCCCGTTCTTCGTCGCCGCCGGCGAGACGGCGGCGTGGGAGACGGACGGGGCGCCGCGCCGCGCGGGCGTCAGCTCCTTCGGCATCGGCGGGACCAATGCGCACGTAGTGCTGCAGGAGGCGCCGGCCCCCGCCCCCTCCGGCCCTTCGCGGCCGTGGCAGCTTCTGACGGTCAGCGCCCGCAGCGCGTCCGCGGCGCAGGAATCGGCGGCGCGGCTGGCGGACCATCTCCAGCAGCACCCCGAGCTCCCGCTGGCGGACGTGGCGTACACGCTGCGCGAGGGGCGGCACGACTTCGCACACCGCCGCATCGTCCTCATCCGCCAGGGCGAGGACGCGGCGGCGATCGTGCGCGGGGCCGTTCCCGAGCGCGTGGCGGCGGGGGTGGCCGAGGCGGGGGCGCGCTCGGTGGTCTTCCTCTTCCCCGGCCTGGGCGACCATCACCCCAACATGGCGCGCGGGCTGTACGACTCCGAGCCCACCTTCCGCGCCGAGGTGGACCGCTGCGCGGAAATCCTCCTCCCGCTCCTGGGCACCGACGTCCGCGAGGCGATCTTCACCGGCGATGCGCCTTCCGACGCGGCGCCTGAGTCCGCGGGCTTCGACCTGCGCGGGATGCTGGCGCGCACCGCGCCCACGGCCGAGGGCGAGCGGCTGAACCGCACCGCGCTCGCGCAGCCGGCCGTCTTCGTGGTCGGCTACGCGCTCGCGAAGCTGTGGATGAGCTGGGGGATCGTCCCCGAGGCCACCATCGGCCACTCGCTGGGCGAGTACACGGCCGCCTGCATCTCCGGCATCCTCTCGCTGCAGGATGCGCTCACCCTCGTCGCCGGGCGCGCCAGGCTGATCGAGCCGCTGCCGGGCGGGGCGATGCTGGCCGTTTCGCTCAGCGCCGACGCCGTCCGGCCGCACCTGGGCGACGGCCTGTCCATCGCCACCATCAACGCGCCGGGGCTGTGCGTCGTTGCCGGAGCGGAGGGCGCGGTGGCCGCGCTGGAACGGCGGTTGGGGGATGAGGCGATCGTCACGCGGCGGCTGCCGACCACGCACGCCTTCCACACGCCGATGCTCGCGTCCGTCGGTGACCGGCTGACGGAGCTCGCGCGGACGGTGCGGCCGCGCCCGCCGCGCATCCCGATGGTCAGCAACGTCACCGGCAGCTGGATCACGGACGCGGAGGCCACGGACCCGGCGTACTGGACGCGCCACATGCTAGGCACCGTGCGCTTCGCCGAGGGCGTGGGCGCGCTGCTGCGCGAGCCCGGGCGCGTGCTGCTGGAGGTGGGACCCGGCCAGACGCTCTCCACCTTCGTCCGCCAGCGGTCAGGGGACGATGGCGAGCAGGCGCCGGCCGCCGTCATCCCTTCGATGCGTTCCGCCTTCGACCGGCGGCCGGACCAGGCGGTGCTGCTGGAAGCGCTCGGCCGGCTCTGGCTGGCGGGCGTGAAGCCGAACTGGGCGGCGTTCCGCGGCACCGAGCGCCGCCGCAAGCTCCATCTCCCCACCTACCCGTGGGAGAAGCAGCGCTACTGGGTCGATGCACCCACCGCCGACGCGAAGCCATCGCTCCGCGCCGCGAGCGCTGATCCGTCCGACTGGACGTACCTCCCCGACTGGCGCCGCTCCCCCGCCCCGCCGGTGTCGCCCGACATCTCCCGCGTGCTGGTGGTCGCGGAAGATGATGCGGGCGATGCGCTCGCGGCCGAGTTGAGGCGCCTGGGCCGCGAGCCGGCGGTCCACCGCATCTCCGCCGCGTGGGAGCGCGACGACTTCCGCGCGCTGGTGGATGCGCGGATCGACGCGCCGCACGCCGTGGCCTGCATCTCCAACGATCCCATCACCCTGCTGCTCCTGGCGGACGCCCTGGCGCACGCCGGGAGCGGCGCGCGCCTGGTCGCCATCACCCACGGCGCGCAGGACGTGACCGGGCGCGAGGCGATCGACGTCGCCGCCGCGTCCGTGGCCGCCGCGTGCCTCGTCGTCACACAGGAGCACGCGCCCCTCCGCGCCCGCGCCGTCGATGCGGAGGCGGATGGCGACCTCGCCCGTCTCGCCGCCGAGATCGTGGCGGACGCCGACGAGCCGGTGGTCGCGCTGCGCGGCCCACACCGCTGGGCGCGCGGGTTCCTCCCCGTGAAGCCGTCCGCGCCTGTGGCCGCGCTGCGCGAGGGCGGAGCGTACGTGCTGGTCGGGGGATTCGAGGGCCAGAACGCCGTCTTCGGCCGAGCGCTAGCGCAGGTGCCGGGCGTACGCATCGCCATCATCGGCGCGCCGGGAGATGGGGTGCCGGAGCTCGCCGCCGAGGTCATGTCCCTCCACGCCGACCCCGCGGACGCGGCGGCACTGTCGCTGGCGCTGCAAGAGGCGGAGGCGCGCTTCGGCCGGATCGACGGCGTGCTGTGGACGCCGGGCGACGCCGCGCTCTCCCTCGCCGCCGCCGAGGAGGCGAAACCGGCGTGGCGTGACGAGATGGCCAACGCCGCCGCGTGGATGCGGGCGCTGGAGACGGCGCTCGGCGAGCGCGAGCTGGACTTCTGCCTGATCGACTCGTCGCTGGCGGGTGTGCTGGGCGGTGTGGGGCTGGTTCGCGCGGCGCTGCTGCACGCCCAGGCCGACGCCTTCGCGCTACGCCACGCCCGCGCGGGGCGCTCACGCTGGACCAGCGTGGCCGCCGACCGCTGGCTGCAGCCGGGCGAGGCCGCGGGCGGCATTCCGTACGACGCCGCGCCCGCCGTGCTGGAGCGGGTGCTGGCGCTCGCGGCCGAGGCGCAGGTGCTGGTCTCGCCCGGCGATCTGGACGAGCGCCTCCATCGCGCCACGCACCCCGACGTCCGCCCCGCTCAAGCACCGCGCTACGCCCGCCCCGCGAACCTGGGCACCGACTACGCCGCGCCCCAGACGGAGCTGGAGGAGCGGATCGCGGCGGTGTGGCAGGAGCTGCTGGGGGTGGAGCACGTGGGCGTGCACGACGATTTCTTCGCGCTGGGCGGTCACTCGCTCCTGGCCACGCAGATCGTGGGGCGCCTGCGCGACCAGTTCGAGCTGGAGCTGCCGCTGGCGGTGATCTTCGAGGCGCCGACCATCGCGAAGATGGCCGTGCTGGTGGAAGACGCCTTCTTCGCCGAGATCGAGGGGCTGAGCGAGGAAGAGGCGGCGGCGGCCCTGGTGCCGGGGTGAGCTTCGCGGCGGAGGCCGGGCGAACGTTGAATCACCCAGAGCACCAGAGGACCAGAGGGACCAGAGGACAGCGAGTGGGCAGCGGCGGCAGACCCGTTCCGGCTCCTTCGTCCAGCACCCCCGGCCGGCTGATGCGCATGGCCCTCCTGGTCTCTGTTCGCTGTTCCCTGGTGCTCTGGTCCCCCGGTGCTCTGGGTCCCTGCGGTACGGACGCCGGACCTGGCGATAGACCCCGCGCCCGCCGCGGGATCGCGGTGCGGCCCGTACGCGAGCGCTCGCGTTGAGAACGCAACGATCATCATCACCCGAAACGGGTTGCCTGAAACGATGGACACGCTGAACCGCCGCGACACCCTCTCCGACACCAAGCGCGCGCTCCTCGAGGCCCGTATCCGCGGCGCGGCGCACGCGCCCACGCGCCGCGAGGCCATCACCCGCTGCGCCGGCGACGGGCCCGCGTTCCCGATGAGCTGGGGGCAGGAGCGGATGTGGTTCCTGGCCCAGCTCGAGCCCGACAACCCGATGTACAACGTCCCCATCACCGTGCTGGTGCGGGCCGACGTGGACGTGCCGGTGCTGGAGCGCGCTCTCGCCGCGGTGGTGCGCCGGCACGAGGCGCTTCGCACCGTGTTCCGCATGGTGGACGGCGAGCTGCGGCAGATCGTGATGGAGCCGTTCCATCCGCGCGTGGAGGTGTTCGACGTGCGCGAGCGCCTCTCCGCCGCCCGGGGCGACACGCGTGACCAGATCCTGAAGCTGGCCGCCGAGGAAGGCGCGCGCCGCTTCGACGTGGGGCGGCTCCCGCTCTTCCGCGTCACCCTGCTGCGCGTGACCGACGAGCGGTACGCGATGGTGATCACCGTGCACCACATCGCCACCGACGGATGGAGCTATCCGCTCATCCTGCGCGAGATGGACCAGTTCTACGCCGACCTGGCGCGCGGCCGCCCGCACACCCTTCCCGAGCCGCGGCTGCGCTTCGTGGACTATGCCGTGTGGCAGCGCGGGTGGCTCACCGGCGCCACGCTGGAGCGGCAGGTGGCCTTCTGGCGCGAGCACCTGCACGGCGCGCCCACGCTGGCCCTCCCCACCGACCGGCCGCGGCCGCCGGTGCAGAGCTACCGCGGCACCTTCCACCACTTCCGCATCCCCCGCGAGCTGACGGCCGCGCTGCACGAGCTGGGGCGGCGCGAGGCGGCCACGCTGAACATGGTGATGATGGCCGCCTTCTACGCCATCCTCGCCCGCTACTCGGGGCAAGACGACCTCGTGGTCGGCACCCTGCTGGGCAACCGCAACCACCCCGAGATCGAGGAGATCATCGGCTTCTTCGTGAACACGGCCGCGCTGCGGGTGCGGCTGGATGGAGATCCGTCCTTCGCCGAGCTGGTGCGGCGGACCCGGCGGGTGATCCTGGACGCCGACCGGCACCAGGACCTCCCCTTCGAGAAGCTGGTGGACGAGCTGCACCCGGAGCGTGACCCCAGCCGGCATCCGCTCTTCCAGGCGATGTACTTCCACCACTCCTTTGTCCTCTCCCACAAGCCGCCCGACGAGGGGTTCCAGACGCTGCTCGACGCGCAGCCGCTGCACCGCGAGACCTCCATCTCCCTGATCGACACCGGCGTCAGCAAGTTCGACCTGGTGATGTGCACGGTGGAGGACGAGGGCGTGCTGAACGCGCTGGTCGAGTACGCCACCGACCTCTTCGACGCGGCCACCATCCGCCGCTTCGGCCAGCACCTGGTGACGCTGCTGGAGCAGGTGGTGGCCCACCCCGACGTGCCGCTCTCGCGCCTGTCGCCGCTGGAGGGCGAGGAGCGCGAGATGGTGGTCGCCGCGTGGAGCGGCCACGACGCCGAGTACCCGCGCCACGCCTCCATCCCCGCGCTCTTCTCCGAATGCGCGGCGGCCACGCCCGGCGCCACGGCGATCATCTTCGCCGACGAGCGGGTGACGTACGGCGAGCTGGAGGCGCGCGCCAACCGGGTCGCGCGGAGGCTACGCGCGCGCGGCGTCCGCCCGGGCGACCGCGTGGCGGTGGCGATGGACCGCTCCGCCGAGCTCATCGTCACGCTCCTCGCCGTGCTGAAGGCCGGCGCCTCGTATCTCCCGCTCGACGCGGCCTACCCCGCGCAGCGCCTCGGCTTCATGCTCCGGGACGCGTCCGCCGCCGCGCTGGTGGTGGCGGGCGATGTGCCCGAAGCGCTCGCCGGCTTCGGCGGGCCGGTGCTCTCGCTGGGGCGGGACGCGGCTGCGCTTGCGGCGGAGGATGCGTCGCCGCTCGCGGACACGTCGGGGCCGGAGGCCGAGGCGTACGTCATCTACACCTCGGGGTCCACGGGAACGCCCAAGGGCGTCGCGGTCCCGCACCGCGCGGTGGTGCGGCTGGTGCGCGGCGCCGACTATTCGCGCTACGGGGCCGACGAGGTGTTCCTCAACCTCTCCTCCGTCGCCTTCGACGCCTCGGTCTGCGAGATCTGGGGCGCGCTGCTGAACGGCGCGTGCGTGGTCGTGTATCCCCCGCACCTCCCCACCCCCGCCGAGATCGGCGCGCTGATCCGCGCGCACGGCGTCACGCAGCTCTTCCTCACCACCGGGCTGCTGAACCAGGTGGCGGATGCCGGCCCCGCGCAGCTCCACGGGCTGCGGCGCCTGTTCAGCGGCGGCGAGGCCATCTCACCGCCGCACGTGCTGCGGCTGATGGACGCGCTGCCGGAGCTGCACGTGGCGAACAGCTACGGTCCCACCGAGAACACCACCTTCACCAGCCATCACCCCGTCCGCCGCGAAGAGGCCGAGGCGGGCATCATCCCCATCGGCCGGGCGATCTCCAACACGCGCGTCTACGTGCTGGACGCGGCGATGCTGCCGTGCGGCGTGGGGATCCCCGGCGAACTGTACACGGGCGGCGACGGCGTGGCGCACGGCTACGTGAACCGCCCCGCGCTCACCGCCGAGCGCTTCGTCCCCGACCCGTTCTCCGGCCGGGCGGGCGCGCGGCTGTACCGCAGCGGCGACCGGGTGCGCTGGAACGAACGCGGCGAGCTGGAGTTCATCGGCCGTCTCGATGAGCAGGTGAAGGTGCGGGGCTTCCGCATCGAGCCGGGCGAGGTGGAGGCGGCGCTCGCCACGCACCCCGCCGTCCGCGCCGCCGCCGTGGTCGCGCGTGACGACGGGCGCGGGAAGCAGCTGGTGGCGTACGTCGTAACAGCAGGGAACAGGGAACAGGGAACAGGGAACAGCGGGCAAGGGACGGAGGATGGGGGAGAGCGGGATGGGATCGACGCGGCGGCGCTGCGGGCGCATGTCGCCAGTCTCCTCCCGCCGTACATGGTTCCCGCGGCGTTCGTGCGGATCGATGCGATTCCGCTGAACCCGAATGGCAAGCTGGACCGGGCCGCGCTCCCGGCGCCGACGTTCGCCGAAGCATCGTCGGACGAGGCTAGCCAGGCGCCGTCGAGCCCGGCCGAGGAGCGGCTGGCGCGCATCTGGGCGCAGGTGCTGGGGCGCGAGCGCGTCGGTGTGCACGAGAACTTCTTCGAGCTGGGGGGAGATTCGATCCTCTCCATCCAGATGGTGGTGCGCGCCACCGAGGAGGGGCTGCGCATCACCCCGCGGCAGATCTTCCAGCACCAGACGGTGGCCGCGCTGGCCGCCGTGGCCGGCACCGCGCCCGCCGTGGCCGCCGAGCAGGGAACCGTCACCGGCGAGGCGCCGCTCACCCCCGTGCAGCACTGGTTCTTCGACGGCGACCCGGCCGACCCGCACCACTTCAACATGCCCGTCCTCCTGCGCGCCGCCGAGCGGGGGAGCGCGGAGGTGCTGGCGCGCGCCGTGGCCGCCGTGGCCGAGCACCACGACGCGCTGCGCATCCGCTTCGACCGCGGCGCCACCGGCTGGCGCGCCTGGAACGCCGACGCCTCCGAGCCGCCGCCGGTGGACGTGGCCGACCTCTCCGCCGTCCCCGACGCGGAGCTGGCCTCCGCCATCGAGGCGCGGGCGGACGCGGCGCAACGCGGGCTGGACCTGGCGCGCGGACTCTTCCGTGTGCTGCTGATGGAGTGCGGACCCGCGCGGCCGCAGCGCATCCTTCTCGTCGTTCACCACCTGGTGATCGATGCGGTGTCGCTCCCGATCGTGACCGCCGACCTGGAGACCGCTTATCGCCAGCTCGCCGCTGGCGGGCCGGTGCGTCTGCCCGCCAAGACCACCGCGTTCCGAGACTGGGCGCGCCGCCTGGCCGACCACGCCGGCTCGCCGGAGCTGCGCAAGGAGGCCGATTTCTGGCGCGCCGCCATCCCCGCCAACATCCCCGTCCTTTCCGCGGATGACGCTGCCGCGCCCGACACCCAGGGCGACTCCGCGATCGCGCGCTTCGAGCTGGCCGAGATGGAGACGCGCGCGCTGCTGCACCACGCGCCCGCGGCGTTCGGCGCGCAGGTGCCCGAGCTGCTGCTGGCTGCGCTCGCGCGCGCCTTCGAGCGCTGGAGCGGGAGCGCGCGGCTGCTGGTGGACGTGGAGGCGCACGGCCGCGAGGAGCTGTTCGGGGACGTCGACCTCTCGCGCACCGTGGGCTGGTTCACGGCCATCCACCCCGCGCACCTGTCGGTGGAGGGATGCGCCGGGCCGGGCGATGCCGTCGCCGCGGTGCGCGAGGCGTTGCGCGCGGTGCCCAACCGCGGGATCGGCTTCGGGATCCTGCGCTGGCTGTCGCTGGAGCCGCGGGTGCGCGCGGGGCTGCGGTCGCTGCCGAAGGCGCAGGTGAGCTTCAACTACCTGGGGCAGATGGATGCCGCCGCGCCCGCCGCCGGTTCGCTCTTCTCGCCGGCGGACGAGCCGATGGGCGCGTACCGCTCTCCCGATGCGCGCCGCCTGTACCGCATCGAGGCCGAGGCGGCAGTGTGGGAGGGGCGGCTGCACGCGTCGCTCGTCTACGGCGGCGCCGTCTACCGCCACGAAACGATGGAGCGGCTCTCAGCCGCCTGGGCCGCGGCGCTGCGCGAGTTGGTCGCCCACTGCGCCGCCCCCGACGCCGCCACGCAGGCGGATGCGCTGGATGCCAAGCTGGCGGCGCTCGCGGGGTGAACCTGAATGCGGACGATGGAGGATGAAAGCTGATCGCGCGGAGGCCCACGCTGTTGGAGCCTCGCGCAGTTTGCGAGGCTTCTCGTAGTTGTTGCTGCGGCTTCAGCCGCCGCTCAGCGGGGCCTGAACGGACGACTTTCCACCCTGGCCGTTGGAACGAGGCGGAGTGCCGGAGGCAGCATCGGCGCTCGGGGGAGAGTGACGTTGATTGGGACCCAGAGCACCAGAGCACCAGAGGACCAGAGAGTCTCGCGCTCATCCGGTCGCACGTGAGAATCCGCGGGGATGAAGGATAGATGACCGAGATCGTCGCAGCACCGCATTCGACCGACTTTCCGTCCGCCGCGGACACGCCGCCGCCGGCGTCGATCTTCGTGCCCGCGGACTTTCCGCTGGCGCGGGTGACGCAGGCGGAGCTCGATGCCGTGCTTGCCTCGCAGGGCGGTGACGACGCGGTGGACGACCTCTACCCGCTCACGCCGCTCCAGCAGGGGATTCTCTTCCACGCGCTCGAGGCGCCACGCTCCGGGCAGTACGTCGAACAGCTCGGCGTCACCCTGCGCGGGCTGGATCCCGACGCGTACGTTCGCGCTTGGCAGACCGTGGTCGATCGGCACACGGCGCTGCGCACGGCGTTCGTCACCGGCCTCACCTCCGAGCCGCTGCAGGTGGTGCGGCGCGATGCCGAGCTCCCCGTGGAGGGGCTGGACTGGAGCGCGTTCCCCCGCGATCAGCGGCAGGCGCGCCTCGACGCGCACGCCGCGAACGACGTGCAGCGCGGCTTCGACGTGGCGCGGGCGCCGCTCTTCCGGCTCGCGCTGATCCGCACGGGAGCGGACGAACACCGCGTCCTGATCACCTTCCACCACCTGTTGCTGGACGGCTGGTCAGGCGCGCGGGTGTTCGCCGAGGCGGAGGAGATCTACCAGGCCCTCCGCGCCGGCCGCGCGCCCGAGCTAAGCGAGCCGCGCCCCTTCCGCGACTACGTGGCCTGGCTGCTGCGCCGCGACCCCGAGCAGGCCGAGGCGTTCTGGCGGCGCGAGATGGCGGGCGCGGAGCCGGCGGAGCTGGGCGTGGGCCGCCCCCGCGCGGGCCGCGTGGTGAGCGAGTTTGGCGAGCGCGAGCTGCGGCTGGCGGGCAGCGAGGTCGAGGCCGCACAGGCGCTGGCGCGCGGCGCCGGAGTCACGCTCAACACCGTCTTCCAGGGCGCGCTGGCGCTCCTCCTCTCGCGCTACACCGGCCGCGACGACGTGGTGTTCGGCGCCGTCTCGTCCGGCCGCGACGGCGACTTGGCCGGGATCGGCGAGATCGTGGGGATGACCATCAACACGCTCCCCGTGCGCGTCCGCCTCTCCCGCGATGCACGCGTGGCGCCGTGGCTGCGCGAGCTGCAGTCCGCGCAGACCGAGGCGCGGCGGCATGACCAGGCGCCGCTCTATCTGGTGCAGAAGTGGAGCGGCGTCCCTGCCGACCGGCCGCTTTTCGAGGCGCTGTTCGTCTTCGAGAACTACCCCGTCGCTGGCGGGCGCGACGCGGACGATGAGGATGACGAGGCCGCGGCGGACGTGCGGATGGTGGAACGCACCAACTATCCGCTCACCCTCACCGTAATCCCCGGCTCCGAGGCCAGGCTGCGGCTGACCTGGGATGCCGCGCGGTTGACGGACGCCGAGGCCGAACGCATCGGCGCGCACCTGCGCACCCTCGCCGCCGCGATGGCGCGAGATGGCGACGCGCCCGTCGCCACCCTGCCGATGCTGGGCGACGACGAGCGCCGGCTGCTGGTCGAGACGCTGAACGATACGGATCGCCCGATTCCCCCCGCGCCGATCCACCGCCTGTTCGAAGAAGTGGCCGCGCGCACGCCAGACGCGTCGGCACTGTCGTTCGACGGCGGTCGGATGACGTACGCCGAGCTCGACGCGGCGGCGGCGCGGCTCGCGCGGCGGCTGCGGTCGCGCGGCGTGGGACCCGAGTCGCGCGTCGGCGTATCGGTGGAGCGCTCGCCGGAGCTGATCGTTGCCCTGCTGGCGGTGCTGAAAGCCGGCGGCGCCTACGTCCCGCTCGACCCCGCCTATCCCGCCGAGCGGCTGTCGTTCATGCTGGAGGATGCGGGCGTTTCCGTCCTGATCGTGAAGGACAGCGAGGGAACAGGGAACAGGGAACCGGGAACAGCGGGCAACAGCGAAGCGCTCGCCTCCTTCACCGGTGAGATCGTCCGCATCGGCAA
>DASSJS010000331.1:0-11570 GCA_035691085.1 Longimicrobium sp. | reverse complement strand
CGCCGCCCAGCTTGTCCATGAACTCCAGGTTGCTCTCCTCGCCGTGGTGCTCCACCACGCGCCCGTCTCGCAGCCGCAGGAATTCCTGTCCGTGGTGCGTCATGGGGCGCCCGGTGCCCTCCATCCCCATGTAGTCGCCCCGGTGGGTGGCCTCCATCGCCCAGCGGAAGTACACCTTGTCGCCCTCCACCAGGATCTCTTCCTCGCGGAAGCGCGCGTCGGGAAAGGCCTGGCGCAGGTAGCGGATCTGCTGCTTGAGCCCCTCGCGGTTGTTGGCGGTGCCCGGGTGCGGGTTGGCGGTCACCATGTCCTCGGCCACGATCTCGTCGATAACGTCCAGGTCGCCGGTGTTGAACACGTCGTACATCCGCCGCACCACGTCGCGGTTGCGTGCTTCCTGTTCGGTCAGCTCGGGCTCGTCGGGCATGGGGTTTTCGCCTCCGGTTCGCGTTTCTGCTCGGTTCACCTCTCGACCGACTTTCGTCCCTACCCCTGCGCGTCCTGCCGGCCCGCACGGCGCGTCCAGCACCGGCACCTGCGGCTCCGTGCAGCACCCGGCACCCGGCACTCGGCACTCAGCACTCAGCACTCAGCACTCAGCACTCAGCACTCAGCACTCAGCACTCAGCACTCAGCACTCAGCACTCAGCACTCAGCACTCAGCACTCCGCACTCAGCACTCAGCACTCCGCACTCAGCACTCAGCACTCAGCACTCCGCACTCAGCACCCCCCCCGGCCCCCTCGTCGTCCCCCGCCGCCGCCAGCCTCGCCCTCAGCTCCGCGAAGTCCTCGTGGCCGTGGCGCTCGACGATGCGGCCGCCGGCCAGGCGGAACAACTCCTGGCCGTAGTGTGTGACGCGGCGGCCCGAGGGCGGCACGCCCAGCAGCTCGCCGCCGGTGTGCGTGCCCTCCAGCGTCCAGCGCAGGTACACGCGGTCGCCGCGGGCGATCACCTCCCGCGTCTCCACGCGCAGATCGGGGAGCGCGCGGCGCAGCAGCTCGATCTGCCGCTTCACCCCCTCGCGGGTGGCGTCGGTCCCCGGGAACGGCGCGGTGAGCGAGCGGTACGCCGGGTCGAACACCCGGTCCACCGCCTCCGCGCCGCCCCCGTTGAAGGCCTCCACCACCCCCAGGGCGGCCGCCCTCGCGCCGCCGGCGCCGGGCTCAGTGGCCGGGGCCGCGTCCGTGCTTGCGGTCGGCATTGGCCTTCAGCTTCTGCTGGAACTCCACGTGCTCCTCGCGGCCCTTGCGGCCCGCGATGCGGCCGCCGCGGAACTCGAGCACCTCCTGCCCGGTCTGCGTCACCTTCTCGCCCGAGGCCTCCACCCCCAGGATCGGGCTCTGGTGGGTCCCCGTCATCGACCAGTTGATGGTGACGGTGTTGCCCTGCTCCGAGATCCCCGTCTCGGTGAAGTGCGCGTCGGGGAAGGCGTGCCGCAGCGACTGGATCTCGCGCTTGAGCCCCTCGCGCGTTTCGTCCACGCCGGGAAACGGCCTGGTGTGCGAGCGGAACGTCTCCTCGAAGATCTGGTCGATGATCAGCGTGTCCCCGGTGTTGAACGCCTCCAGCACCTTCCGGGCGGTCGCCTTGTTGTCCTCTTTGGGCATGGTGCTCCTCCTGTGGAAACCGCACGCGGCGGAGCGTCGTCGCGGGCGAGGTGGTTCAGCCGCGGGGCCCCGGACCGTCCGGGGACCGCCGCGCAGAGGGCGGGGCGAAAGGCGTTCCCGCGCGCCGCGGGGGCGCCTCCGGCGTCAGGCGGCCGCCGGGGCCGCCACGGCACGGAGGGGCGCCTCCAGGATCTCGCGGATCTTGCGGCCGCTGGGCGTTCGCAGCGCCGCCTCCGAGGGCTGGTAGACGAACAGCAGGTGCCCCGTAGGGTCGTCCACCCGTACGATGGTGCCCATCTCGGCGCGGGTCACGCCCACCTCCAGGCCCGGCCGGCGCGCGGCCAGCTCGCGCGCGACCTCTTCGGCGCGCTCGGAGTGGAAGACCGGGGCCACCCCCTTCATCCGCCCCTCCTGCAGCGCGGGCGGCGGGCACAGGTGCTCCTCGAACTCCTCCTGCGAGCGCTCGGGCTCCACGTGGTGGGTGGCGATGATCACGCCGCCGGTGTCGTACTTCACCACCCCCTCCTCGTCGCCGCCCGAGGTGCGCGAGCAGGGGCCTCCCTCCAGCGCCTCCAGCCCCAGCTGCTCGTGGTAGAACTCCAGCGCCACCGCGCTGCTGGGCACGAAGGTGAAGAGGTAGACCAGCTCGGCGCCGTCCAGCCCCGGCGGCGTGGCGCCCGGCGCGGGCGGCAGCGACACCGCCTGCCGCGTGCTCCCCCCGTTGCGGGCGCGCCGAGCCTCGATGATGGCGCGGATGCGCTCGCCGCTGGGCCACCCCATCGCCTCGTCCGAGGGCTGGTACAGCGTCAGCCAGCGGCCGTCGGGGTCGTAGAAGTCGGCGATCCCGCCGGGCTGGTACCAGTCGGTGGGCTTGAACACCACCCCGCGGGCCGCCAGGTTCTCGGTGGCCTGGCGCACGTCGTCCACCAGCCACACCACGTCGGTGCTGTGGTCGTTCACGTCGGGGAGGACGATCCCGTAGTCGGCCGCGCGGTTCAGCGCCAGGATGGTGTGGCCGGCGTCGAACTTCACGCACCCGGGGTCCTCCTCGATCACCTTCAGCCCCAGCGTGCCGGCGTAGAACGCCCGCGACGCCGCCAGGTCGCGCACGTACAGGAACACGTAGAGCACCCGCGTGTCGGCCAGCATGGAGCGCCTCCTTCCTGCAGGTTGCCGTGCGGACGTCCTCAGCCGGCGGCCGTGGCGCCGCCCGCGATCTCCATCACCTTGGGCCCGCTTCCCCACGACAGGCTCTCGTCGGAAGGAACGTACAGGCACAGCCGCTGCCCCGAGGGGTCGTCGAAACGGATGGTCCCGCCGATCTCGCTGAACCCCACGCGCGGCCCCTTGAACCGAAGCCCGCGCGCCTCGAGCGACTGCCGCGCCCGCTCGATGTCGGGGGTCAGGAACACCACCAGGTACGAGGCGTGGCGAGGCTTCAGCCCGTCGGGCGCGGCCTCGCTCTCCTCCAGCCCCAGGTCCACCGTGCCGGTGGCGTAGCGCGCGTGCGCGTCGCCGCGCTCGCACAGGTCCAGCCCCAGGGTGGCGCTGTAGAACGCCTCGGCCTCGGCCAGGCTGCGCACGGTAAGCCGCAGCTCGCTCACCACCGGGCGCTCCACCGCGGCCGGCCGGAAGCGGAAGTGCCGCCCCTCGGCGTCGGTGAAGAGCCCGTCGGGGCGCAGCGTGCCCCACCCGTCCAGCCGGCCCGCGTCCCACGCCGGCGGCACCGAGAAAACGGTGACCAGGGCGTCGGACTCGCCCTCGCGGAAGCGCGAGGGCCCCGACATGTTGTGCGAAAGGATGATCCCGCCCGCGTCGTACTTGAACACGCCGTGGCGGTGGTGCGGGAGGTGGGGCTCCACCTCGATCACCGGCACCCCGATCACCGACTCGAACAGCTCGCGCTGCTTGCGGATCTGCGCCGTCTCGTAGAACACGTACAGCAGGGGCGCGCCTCGCAGGCTCATCGGTCCCTCCACGGCTGTCGCCGCCGGTTCACGTTTCGCCGAAGCGGGCGGGGTCCATCGCCTCCAGCCCCTCGGCCGCCGTGCCGCCCGCCACCGCGCGGGCCAGCGCCCTGCCCACCCCCAGCGCGGGGGGAAGCCCGTGCCCGCCGAAGCCGGCCGCCACCCACACCCCGCGGGCGCCCGGCACGCGCCCCGCCAGCGGCCGCCCGTCGGGCGTCTCGTCCATCACCCCGGCCCAGCGGCGCGCCACTGCGAGCGGGGGCAGGCCGGGAAAGGCCCGCGGCAGGAACGCCTCCAGCGCCGCCTGGATGGCCGGGTGCAGGGTGTGGCGCACGCCGGTCTCGCCCACGGGGTCCAGCCCCCGGCAGCCGCCCAGCACCACCGCGCCGTCCGCCGCCTGCCGCCAGTAGAGCGACCCCCAGTCCACCGCCATCCCCATCCGGAACACCGGCGGGAGCGGGGCGGTGGAGAGCACCTGGCCGCGCACGGGGGTGAGCACCCGGGCGAACCATCTCCGCAGCAGCGCCGAGCGGCCGTGGCACGCCAGCACCACCTGCCCCGCGCGGACGCATCCCCGCGCCGTCTCCACCCGCACCCCGCCGCCCTCCGGAACCACCGCCCTCACCTCCGTCCGCGGGGCGAACTCCGCCCCGTGCCGCACCGCGGCGGCCAGCAGGCCGTGAACGAACCGGCCCGGGTGGATCACCGCGCCGCCGGGAAGCCAGCGCCCACCCAGGAAGGTGGGGTCGATGCGCATTCCCAGCAGCTCCCGGCACTCGCCGGGGGTGAGCACGTGCAGCGGCGGCGCGCCGGCCGGGCGGGCGGCCACCTCCTGGTGCATCCGCTCCCACACCGCGGGGGTGCGGGCCAGCGCCAGGTGGCCGGGCTCCTCGTGCTGCGCCTCGATCCCTTCGCCGGCCAGCACCGAGCGCAGCAGGGCCGGGTCTTCCAGCGGCGACCGGCCGGCCAGCAGCAGCCCGGCGTTGCGCCCCGTGGCCCCCCACCCGGGGAGCCGTGCCTCCAGCAGCAGCACCCCTGCGCCGCCGCGGGCCAGCCAGTACGCCACCGCCGCGCCGGCCACCCCGCCTCCCACCACCACCACCCCGGCGCGCGCCGGGAGGCGCGGGGTCGCGGGCACCGCCGGGCCGGGATCGGCCAGCCAGTGGGTGGGGGGGCGCGCGCGGGGCGCGGCCGGGGCGGCGCCCCGGCGGCTCACACCGTGGCCACCAGCGAGTCCGACAGCCCGGCCAGCGCCGAGGTCTCCAGCACGGCCTCGTGCGCGCGGTGGCGGTGGGCCTCCAGGATCTCGAAGATGTCGGCGGGTGGCGTGTTCAGGATGTCGGCGAAGATCTCGTCGTCCTTGCTGACCACGATGTCGAAGGCCGTCAGCTCGCCCGGCACCAGGCGGCCCACCGTCTCGCCGGTGCGCTCCAGCACCAGCTTGACCGGGCCGGTGGTGGCGTGGAAGTGCGTGCCCACGGGCGGGTAGTGGTTCACGATGGCCGGCCCGAAGATCAGCGGCTGGTCGGGGTCGGTGAGCACCGCGCCCATCGCCGTCTGGATCTTCCACGACACCCGCCACACGCCGATGGCGGGGAAGTCCTCGTCGCCGGTGCCCAGCGACTTCACCATCCCGTCGTTGGGGCGCGAGAAGTTCTGCTCCACGCGGATCGGCCCCAGCGCGGCCTGGATGATCTCGCCGCCGTGCATGAGGATCTTGAGGTACATCTCGTTGTGCCCGTCGCCGTCCAGGTCGCGCCGGGGGCTGCGGTGCATCAGCACGATCCCGTTCTTCACGCTCATCGGGTAGTCCTCGACCATGCCGTCGATGGTGAGCAGGCACGAGCACACGCCCTTCAGCAGCTCCACCCCGCCCATGGGGGGGAAGTTGGTGTTGAAGCCGCGGATCGCCTGGGTCATCACGTCCTGCGTGGGCGCCCCGCGCGACAGCGCCGCGATGTTGCTGCAGACCTCCTGGTAGGCGGGGCTGGCCTGCGCCTCCACGGCCGACTGGCGGGTGCGCCAGCGGAAGAGGTCCACCACCTTGATGGGGGTGCCGTTGGTCCCGCCGGTGCGCAGCACCTCCACGGGGTAGTCGCCGGCGTGGCCCTGCTCGCGCAGCAGCGCCCACTTGGCCCGGACCTGCGCGACCAGCGCGTCGGCGTGCGCGGTGTCGGTCTCGTAGGTCTCCATCTGGATCAGCGACTCGTTGCGGTACGGGTTGAGCGCCATCGTGGCCTCCTTGTGGTGGTCGTCCGCCGCGGGGCGGCGGCCAGGGGGGAAATCGCGCGGGACCGGGTCAGGGGGGGCAGCGCGCCCGCTCGACCCCCTCCAGGTCTTCGGGGTGCGGGTGCACCGACGCGGTGATGCGGCCCGGTTCGGCCACCAGCCTGAGCGGCGCGCCGGCCACGAAGCCGATCTCCTCCGCCAGGCCGCGGTTCAGCTGGACGTAGCTCCACCCCACGCTCACCAGCCCGGGCTCGCCGCGGCCGCACAGCTCGGGCGGCTGCTCGCAGGCGCACCCCTCCACGGCCAGCGACTCGCGCCACGTTTCCTCCGACACGGCGAGGCGGTCCAGCACCACCGTGTCGCCACCGCGCACCGTCACCGCCAGCCGGTCGCCGCGCTTGACGCCGGCGGCCTTGCGGACAGGCACGGGAAAGCGGATGCACCCCGGGTTGCCCACCCAGGCGTAGACGGTCACCGGTGCGGCCGGGCGGGTGTGGGCCATGGGCATCCACTTGGGGGCGGAGGGGGGTGTTGCCGCGTTCTCGCGTGTCGTGGGGGCGAATCTACGGGGTGCCCGGGCGCGAATTTCTCCGGGATTGCTCGCTTGGCGCGCACGCCGGCGCGAGGGGCGGAAGGATCGCAGCCGTGAAGAAGAATCGTTCCCCGTTTCCCTCCTTGCGGGGACGCTCACGCACCGGCGGCGAGGCGCTCGGCCAGGAGGCAGGGGAGCACCACCAGCAGCGGGGGATCGGCGGGGCCGGGCTCGCGCAGCGCGATCGTGCCCCCCTGCAGCGCGCCGCCCAGCGCGGTGAGCGGCCCTGCGCTCCCGCGCGGCGAGCGCGCGCAGAGGAGGAGCTCGACGGGGTCGGCGCCCCCTTCCATGCCGACCGCGAATGCGTAGCAGCGGCCGTCGGGGACATGGGCGAACTCCAGCACCCCGGGCCCGGCCGCCGCCGCGCACGCCAGCGGCCGCCCGCGCGGGATCGGCGCGGAGAAGAGCGCGGCGAACACCGCGCCCGCGAACCCTTCCGGCGCGTCCACGCGCAGCTGGCCGCCCGCCGCCGGCGTGCCGCCGCCCCGCGGGGCGGCGGGGGTGGGGAGGGCGCCCAGCAGCGGGGGCGCCTCGCGGGCCAGGCGCCGCAGCCGGTGCGGCGGCACGCCCACGTAGCGGGTGAACAGCGTGGTGAAGGTGCCCACGCTCTCGTAGCCCACCTCGAGGCACACGGCGGTCACCGGCAGCCCCGTGGTCAGCAGCAGCCGCTTGGCCGCCTCCAGCCGCACGGCGGCCAGGTACTGCCCCGGCGACGCGCCGGTGACCTCGTGGAACACGCGGTTGAAGTGGAACGGGCTGCAGTGCGCCACCCGCGCCAGCGATTCGAGCGTCAGCGGCTCGCCGTAGCGCTCGCGCATGGCCCGGATCACCCGCGCCACGGCCTCGCTGCGGGCGCGCAGCGTCCGGGCGCGGAACCCGGAGCCGGTCCAGTGTTCCTCGACGGATGGATGCGGCACGGCCGGCGTGGCGGGGGCTGCGTTCGTCATGGCGGTTCTCCCTGCGGTTCAGGCGGCGAGCGGACGCGGCACCCGTGCTCCGCGGCCGGCTCGGGGCTCACGCGGGCACGGCTTCGTGCGCCAGGCGTCCGGCGGCCAGCCGGGCGCCACCGGCCAGCGCGCGCAGCTTGGCCCAGGCCACGTCGCGCGGCAGGTGGTTCATCCCGCAGTCGGGCGCGGCCCACAGGCGGGCAGGGTCCACGAACGCGGCGGCGCGCTCGAGCCGCCGGGCCACCTCGTCCGCCGTCTCCACCCGGTGGTCCTGCACGTCCACCACGCCCAGGACGAGGGTGACTTCGGCGGGAAGGCCGGCGAACGCCGCGGGGTCGCAGCCGTCCACCCCCGCGCAGGCCAGCAGCACCGCGTCCACCCCGGCCCCGGCCACGATCGGGGCGAAGTCGGCGAAGACGGAGGGGAAGATGCGCAGGCCGCGGCGCGCCGCCGGGTCGGGGTTGTAGTTCCCCTGGCACAGGTGCAGCGCGGTGGTGGCGCGCTCCACCCCCTCGAAGCAGGCGCGCACGGCGCGCAGCGCCCACTCGCGGTCGCCGGGAAGGAACCAGAGCACCGGCTCGTCCAGCTGGATCACGTCGCAGCCGGCCTGGTCCAGGCGCCGCAGCTCGGCGTTGATCACCCGGGCCAGGTCCATTGCCAGCGCCTCGGGGCCGCCGTAGTGCTCGTCCCACGCCACCCGCGCGAACATGTGCGGGCCCGTCATGGCGATCTTCACCGGGCGGCGCGTGGTCTCGCGCAGGAAGCGAAGCTCGTCCACCAGCCCCAGCGGCGCGGGGCGCAGCGCGTCGACCACGACGGGGGCGGGGAGCGCGGCGTCGGGCGCCACGGGGGTGATGCCGGTCTTCGGCCGCAGCCCGGGCGCGAAGCCGGGGATCCGGGCGGCGAAGTGGGCGATCATCGCGTTGGGCGGGCCGAAGGCGTTGTCGCTGCGGCGAAACAGCTCGCCGTCGCTCACCACGTCGATCCCCGCGTCTTCCTGGTCCTTGATCGCGGCGCGCGCGGCCACGGCCCTGGCGTCGGCGAAGGCCTGGGGCGGGAGCCGGCCGGCGGCCACCGCGTCCCGGAGCGCCGGGTACCAGTCGGGCACCGTGTACGAGCCCACGACCGTGGTGCGGAGGGTGGATTCGTCACCGGGGTACGTCATCCGAGCCTCCGGAGGTGAGTGGTTGCGTCCATGCGCCCGCGACCCTCGCGGACGTGCGTCCGTCGCCCCGCGGCACGCTCATTCGCCCGCGGCCGGGGCGGACCCGCGCCCGCCGCTCCGCCGCGATGCCGGCTTGGCGCGCTCCTTCTCCACCCGGGCGGGGTAGGCGGCCAGCGGGTCGGTGACGGGGTCCCATCCGCGCACCTTGCGAGCGCGGTTCACGCCGGCCAGGAACTCCTCCACGCTGATCCAGTGCATCCCCCAGCAGCAGCCGCGTCCAAAGGCGATGCCGCGGACCCGGTCCTCGAACGGCTTCTCGAACGCCACCAGCACGTTGCGCGGCGGGATCCCCACCACCGGGGTGCAGATCGCCACCCCCATCTGCGCGTCCACGATCTTGTCCTGGTTGGCGAACACGTCGTAGCACGCGCTGTAGATGATGGTGGCGGGGAAGTCGGCGCCGTCCTGGTGGGCGAAGCAGATGCTGCGCGGCTGCTTTTGCGGCGGCGGCGTGAGGCTGAAGGTGATGTACACGTCTTCGCCGAACTTTTCCGAGAGCAGCTCGCTGCGGCCGTGCAGCTCCCACACGGCGATGTTGAACTCGAACTGGGTGCGGCCCAGCTGGTTGCGGATGCGCCGGTCCAGCTCCAGGCGCATGAAGGCTTGGAAGTCGACCTCCTCGGTGCTGATCCAGCCGTTGCGCAGCTGTGCCGTGATGGGGATGGAGATGGTGGAGCCCTCGAACTCCACCTGCCGGCCCACCGGAAAGCTGCCCAGCGCGCCGGTCACGATCTGCTGCACGCGTTCGGCGTGGACGGTGTCGTCCATGATTTTGCTCCTTGAATGACAGGGGAATGGTGTGGGTCCTTCTCCCTTGTCCCGCCTGTGCCTACCCGTACGGCGCCAGCGCCTGGCGCAGGGCGTCGGGGACCGGCGCCGGGGCCAGGCCGCCGCCGTCGCGGCGCATGCACGCCACCTCCTGCTCGCCGCGCGCGACCAGCTCGTCGCCGGCCGCGCCGCGGCGCCAGTACTCGAAGCGCATGCTCACGCGGTTCTGCGCCACCGCGCCCAGCCGCATGCGCACCGCCACCTCGTCGAGCGCGGCCAGCTCGGCGAAGTACTCGCACGACACGCGGGTGGTGACCAGCGCCAGCCCATCGGACAGCTGGCGCAGCACCTCGGGCGCGTGCTCGCGCAGGAACATCTCGCGGCAGCGCCCCTGCCAGCGCACGTGGTGGGCGTAGTAGACGTTGCCCACCAGGTTGGTCTCCTCGAACCCAACCACGTGCCGGTACTCGTAGGCGCGGTCTGCGGCGTCCACAGCTCGCTAGGCCTCCGCCGGACCGACCAGAGTGATGCTCCTTCCCGTGATCATTCCGCGGGCGGTGCCATTCGCGTCCACAAGCAGCCCGGAATTCGCGTGCGCGGCCTCGGTCCCGAAAGGCGGAATGCTGTTGATCTCGGCACGGATGGGAACGGCGGTCGCGGTACGAATTTCACCAATTCCAGCGATGTTCAGGGTTGCGCATACTTCGGCTTCGAGGAGAGCGGGAAACGGCGAATCGCCCGTGAGCTGCTTTACGGTTCCGAGCGTCGGCCTGCCGGCGACGTTGGTCACCGTTACCTCGCCGATCTCCGTATCCGCGCGAGCGAACATCTCGGAAACACTCCATGGGAGCACAAACCGCGGCTCGTCAGGATCAGCTCCTTTCAGAGCGCTGCCGGCGAGTGCCTTCGCAGTCGTCTGGAACATGTTTCCGATCACGACTCGCATGGTCCCTTCTGCGCTGAAAGAAAGCTCTTTCGTGAATGTACCTTCGGGTTGCTCCGGGTCCTGGAGCACGACACGGAGATCGGTCCGGGTCGCGATGTTGTTTTGTTGGCCCTGGAATTGTGAGAACATGCTCCGCTCCGCCGGTTCGAGTTCGAGAAATGGTGCGGAGCCCAATCACCACCTGCCGGATGCGGGCGTTTTCGCGCGTCCATCACCCGGAGGTGGAGAGGCGGGCCCAGCCTTCCCACGCTACGCGGCGGCCGCCGGCTCGCGCTCCATCACCCGGATGTAGCCCACGCCGGCCAGCCGCCGGCCGATCTCGTCGTAGACGGCGGGGTCGTCGGGCGCCCAGGTGGCCAGCCCGTCCACGTAGCGGTTGTACATGCAGAAGGCGGCGGCGATCAGCACCGTGTCGTGGATCTCGCGGTCGGTGGCGCCCTCGGCGTGCGCCGTCCGCACGTCGTCGTCCGACACCGAGCGGCCGCCCTGCTGCACCCGCGCGGCGATGGCCAGCAGCGCCTTGAGCTTCGGCGTCACGGGCGCCCGCCCGTAGTCGCGCAGCACCGCCTCCACCGTGCCGCCGTCGGGAAGGAGGTGGCGGGCCGCGGCGGCGTGCGAGCTGGTGCAGAAGACGCAGCGGTTGAGCGACGACACGTACGTCGCGATCAGCTCGCGCTCGGCGGGCGTGAGCCCGTCGCTGCCGCGCAGCAGCACCTGCGCGAGCTCGCTCAGAACGCGGCCGGTGTCGGCGTAGTGGTCCAGCAGGCCGGCGATCCCCGGCAGCTCCTCGGTCAGCTCCACGTGCGGCATGGTGTCCTCGCTTTCCCGGTGTGCGTGATCCTGCGTTCGTCCTCCACCTGCACGGAGCCGCCGCATCCCTACAGAGCCGCCGGCTCCAGCGCCGCTTCGGTCTCCGTGGCCGCCCCGGCCGCCGGCCCGGCCGGAGCGCGGGCCGCGGCGGGCGCGGTGGCGATCGCCAGCACCAGCGGCTCGTCTTCCCCCGTCACCCGCAAGGAGACGGTGGCGACGGCGACCGACCCCGATCGCAGGATCGCCCATCCGTCGGCCGGCGTGGCCGCGAGCACCAGCGGCGCGGTGCGCTGGGCTCCGGCCTTGACCAGCGCCTCGCGGGCACACCAGACGCGGGTCGCGGCGGCGTCGGCGTCTTCGCCCGCCTCGGCGGCGACGAGGCCGGCCAGCGCCCATCCGTCGTCGCCCAGCAGGTCGCGCCAGGCGGACGCGGCGCGGGCGGCCACCGGCTCCACGTCGCACCCCAGCGGCGCGGC
>DASSJS010000330.1:0-12275 GCA_035691085.1 Longimicrobium sp. | reverse complement strand
CCCAGCACCCAGCACCCAGCACCCAGCACCCAGCACCCAGCACCCAGCACCCAGCACCCAGCACCCAGCACCCAGCACCCAGCACCCAGCACCTAGCACCCTCACGACGAAGGCCCCGCCGCGCGGCGGGGCCTTCGTGCGTCCGTGCCGGCCGTAGCTCAGAACGGGCCGCGGCGGCCGCGGCCACGGTCGCGCCCGCGGAAGTCCTCGGGGCGATAGACCGGGTCGTCGCCGATGCCGTGGTTCCAGCCGCGGGCATCCACGTCGTTCGGGTCGCCGCCGCTCATCTGGTTGAGCTGGTTCCCCTGGTACCAGC
The DNA here is from genome assembly GCA_035691085.1 of Longimicrobium sp. Taxonomy (GTDB): domain Bacteria; phylum Gemmatimonadota; class Gemmatimonadetes; order Longimicrobiales; family Longimicrobiaceae; genus Longimicrobium. Next base: position 11,959 of record DASSJS010000330.1, on the reverse strand, counting down.
CGCCGCGGTCGGTTTCGTCGGTGTCGAAGCCGCCGCGCAGCACGCGGAAGGGGGTGCGGCCCTGCCGGTCGCCGAAGGGGTCGCCCGCGTCGGTGCGCATCCGGTCGCGCCCGAGGTCGCGGTCGTAGCCGCCGCGCGAGCCGAAGCCGCGGTCGTACCCGGCGCCCTGCCCGCCGACGAAGCCGCGGTCGTAGCCGCTCCGGCCGCCGCGCTCCTGGCCCATGAAGCCGCGGCGCGGGCCCGTGTCCTGGTCGTAGCGGTTGCCGCCGGCGGCGCGCCAGTCCCACTGCGTGTCGTGGGCGCCGCGGTTGCGCGCGGTGCCCCAGGCGTCGTCCAGGCCGCGGTAGGCGAAGCTGGCGGGGCCATACCCACCCTCGCGGTTCCCCGAGCCGCCGAACCACCCGCCGCCGCTGGCGCCATAGCCCTGCCGGCCGCGGCTGTTGTCGTACCCGGCGTGCAGGTCACGGTCATAGCCGGGGTGGCCGCCGCCCATCCGCTCCTCGAAGCGGTTCCACGCGCCGCGCATCCGGTCGCCCAGCGAGCGGCCGCCGCCGCGGTAGTCGCGTCCGTAGTCGTTCCGATCGAACAGTCCCATCCCACACCTCCTCAGTTCGGGTCCGCACGGCCCGCCCAGGGGCGGGCGCCTGATCGTCCGGCAGGGGGCGCACGGGGCGGCAATCTCCGTTCCACCGCACAACTTCCACCGCGTGGCGCGGCCTTGTCCCCCGCCCCCCGCCCCGCTACGTTGCGCGCCTTTCCGCGACCCTATCGCTGACGTTCTGCGCGCCCGCGTGGCGCTTTGATTCAGATGACGGACGAATCGGTATTCCAGACGCTGCGCGGGCTCGCCACCATGGCGAGCCTGGACGATCACGAGGTGCGCACGCTGGCCGGCCTGGCCCAGCGCAAGCACTATCCGCGCGGCGCCCACGCCTTCCGCGAGAGCCAGCCGCGGCGCGCCTTCGGCACCGTGGTGCGCGGGCGCATCGACATCGTGAAGGGCTTCCAGGGGCTCCCCGAGGTGCTGCAGGTGCTGGGGCCGGGGGAGAGCTACGGCGAGGGGAGCCTGCTGGACGAGTACCCGCACAGCACCAGCGGCGTGGCGCGCGAGGAGACCGAGGTGATCGAGATCCCCCGCGAGCGGCTGCTGGGGATCGTGGAGACCGATCCCCGGCTGTTCGGGAAGATCGCGATGGCCGCGGCGCAGGTGATCAGCTCGCGGCTGCGCTACGCCGACGCGCGGCTCTCCAACCGCGGCCTGGGCTACCTTTCCGGCGAGCTGCGCACCGAGCACGACCTGCTGGGCGACCGCACCCTCTCGGTGGACCTGTACTACGGCGTGCAGACGCTGCGGGCCATCGAGAACTTCCCCATCACCGGCATCCCCATCAGCCAGTACCCGCACCTGGTGAACGCGCTGGCGGCGGTGAAGGAGGGCGCGGCGCTGGCCAACCACGAGCTGGGGCTGCTCCCCCAGGACGTGGCCGACGGGATCGTGCGCGCCTGCCGCGAGATCCGCGAGGGGAAGCTGCACGAGCAGTTCGTGGTGGACGTGATCCAGGGCGGCGCGGGGACCAGCACCAACATGAACGCCAACGAGGTGATCGCCAACCGCGCGCTGGAGCTGCTGGGCCACGCCAAGGGCGAGTACCGCCACGTGCACCCCAACGACCACGTCAACCTCTCGCAGTCCACGAACGACGTGTACCCCACGGCGATGAAGATCGCCGGGAACTGGGCGATCGAGGACCTGATCGCCGCGCTGCGCGAGCTGGTGGACGCCTTCCGGCAGAAGGGGAGCGAGTTCGCCGACGTGCTGAAGATGGGGCGCACGCAGCTGCAGGACGCGGTGCCCATGACGCTGGGGCAGGAGTTCAACGCCTTCGCCGTCACCATCGCCGAGGACATCGACCGGCTGCGCGAGGCGGCGGCGCTGATCCGCGAGATCAACATGGGCGCCACCGCCATCGGCACGGGGATCAACACCGACCCGCGCTACGCCGCGCTCGTCTGCCAGAAGCTGCGCCAGGTGACGGGGCTGGAGCTGTCCACCGCGCCCGACCTGATCGAGGCGACCAGCGACACCGGCGCCTTCGTGCAGCTCTCGGGGATCCTCAAGCGCGTGGCGGTGAAGCTGAGCAAGGTGTGCAACGACCTGCGCCTGCTGTCGTCGGGGCCGCGGACGGGGCTGAACGAGATCAACCTGCCGCCCATGCAGCCGGGCTCCAGCATCATGCCGGGGAAGGTGAACCCGGTGATCCCCGAGGTGGTGAACATGGTGTGCTTCCAGGTGGTGGGGAACGACCTGACCATCACCATGGCGGCCGAGGCGGGGCAGCTGCAGCTGAATGTGTTCGAGCCGGTGATCGGCTTCAACCTCTTCCAGTCGATGGACATGCTGGCCCGCGGCGCCATCGTGCTGCGCGAGCGCTGCATCGTCGGCATCACCGCCAACCGCGACCGGCTGCGCGAGATGGTGTACCACTCCATCGGCCTGGTCACCGCGCTGGTCCCCTTCATCGGCTACGAGCGGAGCGCCGCGCTGGCCAAGGAGGCGCTGGCGACGGACCGCGGCGTGTACGAGCTGGTGCGCGAGAAGGGGTGGCTCACCGAGGAGCGCCTTGCCGAGATCCTGATGCCCGAGGCGATGACGAAGCCGCGGGCGATGCCGCACGCCGCGGAAGGGTGAGGGATGGCCCCACGCGGTGACGGCGTGAGCGCGCGGCGTACGCGGAACATCTGTTGCAGCGCAGCGTACGCCGAACGCGACTCTTCCACCGACGGTAGCACCCTTCCGCCCCGGCGCTTGCCGGGGTGGGCGTAACCCCTTGATGGACAATCCCATGATCCGATCCAGGCTGCCGGCCTTCGCGGCCGGCGTGGTGGCGGTGGCCGGCTGCACGCAGGCCGCCGTGCGCGCCGGCAGCGGCGCCGACGTGGCCGCCGCGCCCGCGCCCGCCGCCGCCGCGCCCGCGTCCGCGCTGCGCGAGGACAACCCGTTCTTCGCCGCCAGCACCCTCCCCTACCAGGCGCCGCCCTTCGACCGCATCCGCGACGAGCACTACCAGCCGGCGCTGGAAGAGGGGATGCGGCAGCAGCTGGCCGAGGTGCAGGCGATCGCCGGCCAGACGGCGGAGCCCACCTTCGAGAACACCATCGTGGCGATGGAGCGCTCGGGGGAGCTGCTGAACCGCGTCTCCGCCGCGTTCGGCGCGGTGACAAGCGCCAACACCGACTCGGTGCTGCAGAAGGTGCAGCAGGAAGAGGCTCCCCGGCTGGCCGCGCACCGCGACGCCATCTACCTGAACGACCGGCTCTTCCAGCGCTTCAAGAGCATCTACGACCGCCGCGCGTCGCTGGGGCTCACGCCCGAGCAGAACGAGCTGGTGGAGCGCTACCAGCGCATCTTCGTGCGCGCGGGCGCGCAGCTGGGCGAGGCGGAGAAGACCCGGCTGCGCGCGCTGAACCAGGAGGAGAGCCGCCTTTCCACCGAGTTCAGGAACCGCCTGCTGGCCGGCACCAAGGCCGCCGCGCTGGTGATCACCGACCGCGCCGAGCTGGCGGGGCTGAGCGAGACGCAGATCGCGAACGCGGCCGAGGCGGCGAAGCAGCGCGGGATGGAGGGGCGCTGGGTGATCCCCCTGCAGAACACCACGCAGCAGCCGCTGCTGCAGGTGCTTCAGAACCGCACCGCGCGCCAGCGCCTGTTCGAGGCCAGCACGCACCGCACCGACCGCGGCGATGCCAGCGACACCCGCGAGATCATCCGCCGGCTGGCGCAGGTGCGCTCCGAGCGGGCGCAGCTGCTGGGCTACCCCAACTACGCGGCCTTCTCGCTGGCCAACCAGGTCGCGAAAACGCCCGAGAACGCCACGCGGCTGCTCACCCAGATCGCGCAGCCGGCCACCGCCCGCGCGCGCGCCGAGGCCGCGCGGCTGCAGCAGCAGATCGACCGCACCGGCGGCAACTTCAAGCTCGCCCCGTGGGACTGGCAGTACTACGCCGAGCAGGTGCGCAAGGCCGAGTACGACCTGGACGAGAGCCAGGTGCGCCCGTACTTCGAGCTGAACCGCGTGCTGCGCGACGGCGTCTTCTTCGCCGCCAACCAGCTGTACGGGCTCACCTTCCGGGAGCGCAACGACATCCCCGTCTATCACCCCGATGTGCGAGTGTTCGAGGTGTTCGAGGCCGACGGGACGCCGCTGGCGCTGATGTACTTCGACTACTTCAAGCGCGACAACAAGAACGGCGGCGCGTGGATGGGCAACTTCGTGGACCAGAGCGGGCTGATGGGCACCAAGCCGGTGGTGTACAACGTCGCGAACCTCCAGAAGCCCGCGGCCGGCCAGCCCGCGCTGCTGAGCTTCGACGACGTGACCACCATGTTCCACGAGTTCGGGCACGCGCTGCACGGCATGTTCAGCAACGCGCGGTACCCGTCGGTGGGCGGGACCAACGTGCCGCGCGACTTCGTGGAGTTCCCCAGCCAGTTCAACGAGCACTGGGCGCTGGAGCCCAGCGTGTTCGCGAACTACGCGAAGCACTACCAGACCGGCGCGCCCATGCCGCAGACGCTGGTGGACAGGATCAAGCGCGCCGGCCACTTCAACCAGGGCTTCGCCACCAGCGAGCTGGCGCAGGCCGCGCTGCTCGACATGGCGTGGCACAGCCTGCCCCCGGGCACGCCGCTGCAGGACGTGGACGCCTTCGAGAGCCAGACGCTGCAGCGGCTGGGCGTGGGCATGGCCGAGATCCCGCCGCGCTACCGCACCAGCTACTTCGCGCACGTCTGGGGGAGCGGCTATGCGGCCGGCTACTACGCCTACCTGTGGAGCGAGGTGCTGGACGACGATGCGTACAGCTGGTTCGTGGAGCACGGCGGGATGACGCGCGCGAATGGCCAGCGCTTCCGCGACATGATCCTGTCGCGCGGCGGCACGCAGGACGCCGGCGCCCTCTTCCGCGCTTTCCGCGGCCGCGACCCGCAGGTGCAGCCGCTGCTGGAGGCGCGTGGCCTGACCGGCACCCCCGATTCGCACTGAGCGCACCGGGCACGGTAGATTGACGGGAGCCCACGGCCGCGCTGGCCGTGGGCTCCCGTCTTTGCGTAGCTGGATGATACCGGGTCCCGGATGCTCTGTTGGTCCTCAGCCTCAGGAAAACCCGGCGATGTCATCCTGAAGGAGCCTAACCTAAGCGACTGAAGGATCTAGGCTTAACGTCCGCGCTACAGCTTGGCCGAGAGTGGGGCGATTCGCAACGGATCACTCGGAATTGGTGTGAAACGACCGGCTGTTTTGCCGCCCGCGAATCGTGGCATCCCGAGTGGGACACCGTGCTGCGACCACAGAGGATAACAGAAGCCGCACGAGGTCCAGGCTGTTGGAGCCTCGCGCAGTTTGCGAGGCTTCTCGTAGTTGTTGCTGCGGCTTCAGCCGCCGGTGCGGACCGGCTCCGAGACTTTGGCCCAGCCGCTCCGACACACAAAAAACACCCGCACTTCGGTAGATGACGGACCCCACCCTCCGTTTCGACTCGCTGGACCCACGGCGAGGCCCGCGCTCGTTCCGGTTCGCGGGCCCGCGCGCCGTCCTGCGCGCGGACGCGGTGGAGGACGTGCTCCCCGTGCTCGCCGCCGTGGAAGCCGCGGCGGCCGACGGCCTGCACGCGGCCGGGTTCGTGGCGTACGAGGCGGCGCCCGCGTTCGACCCCGCGCTCGCCGCGCACCCCCGCGACCCGCGGCTGCCGCTGGCATGGTTCGCGGTGTTCGAGAGGCGCATCGAGGGCGAGCCGCTGGCGGATTGCGGAGATGACGGCGCCTTCGCGCTGGGTGATCTGAGGCCGGACGTCTCCAGCGCGGAGTACGAGGCGCACGTCGGACAGATCCGCGAGCTGATCGCGGCGGGCGACACCTACCAGGTCAACCACACCTTCCGCCTGCGCGGCGCGTTCAGCGGATCGGCCCGGGCGCTGTACCGCCGCCTCTGCCTGGCGCAGCGGGCGGCGTACTGCGCGTATCTCGACGTCGGGGAGATGTCCGTCGTCTCCGCATCCCCCGAGCTGTTCTTCCGCTGGGCCGACGGCGAGATCGAGCTGCGGCCGATGAAGGGGACGCGGCCGCGCGGCGCCACGCCACGCGAGGACGCGCGGATGGCCGCGGAGCTGGCCGCGAGCCCCAAGGAACGCGCCGAGAACCTGATGATCGTGGACCTGCTGCGGAACGACGCGGGCCGCATCGCGCAGACCGGCAGCGTGCGCGTGGAGCGGATGTTCGAGGTGGAGCGCTACCCCACGGTGCACCAGATGACGTCCACCATCCACGCGCGCACCCGGCCGGGCGCGGGGCTGGCGGACGTGTTCCGCGCGCTGTTTCCGTGCGGATCGATCACCGGCGCGCCCAAGGTGCGCACCTCGCAAATCATCGCGGAGATGGAGGGCGGGCCGCGCGGGGTCTACACAGGCGCCATCGGCTTCGTATCGCCCGATGAAGCGGTGTTCAGCGTGGCCATCCGCACGCTGCTGCTCGATCGCGCGCGCGGCGAGGTGGAGATGGGCGTGGGGAGCGGGATCACGTGGGATTCGGACGCCGGGGCCGAGTGGAGCGAGTGCCTCTCCAAGGCTGCCTTCGTCCGCCGCGAGCCCGATCCGCCGCTGATCGAGACGTTCGGAACCGCAGGGAACAGGGAACGAACGGCAGGGAACAGGGAACAGGGAACAGGGAACAGCAAGCAGGGCTCTTCGGGATTCGTGCGCATCGACGGGCATCTCGCGCGGCTCGCCGCGTCCGCCGCGCACTTTGGCTTTCCGCTCGACGTCGACGAACTTCGCAGGCGGCTGGATGCGCTCGCGGCGACGCTGCCGAACGAGCCGCGGACGATCCGAATCCAACTCGACCCCACCGGCCGCATCAGCGTGGCGGACGAAGCGATGCGGCGCTGGGTGGAGCCGGTGCGCCTGGCCGTCGCACGCCGTCATCTCCCGAGCGATCACCCGCTCTGGCGCCACAAGACCGCGCGCCGCGACATCTACCACCAGCACGACCCTATCGATCAACCCCACGACGACGTGCTGCTGGTGAACGAGCGCGGCGAGTTGGCCGAGACTCGCATCGCCAACGTGGTGCTGGAGATCGACGGCGAGTTGTGGACGCCGCACTTCAAATCCGGGCTCCTCCCCGGCGTCCTTCGCGCCGAGCTGCTTGCGTCGGGCGAGATCCGCGAGCGTGTGCTCACGGTGGCGGACCTGGAGCGCGCGACAGCCGTGTGGGTGATCAACTCGCTGCGAGGGTGGGGGCGAGCGGAAGTGGTAAGGGATGAAATCGCGTCGAGCGCGTACACAGTCGGGCTGGCGCCGCCGGCGCAGCCATCGCCGTCCTGAAGCGTCCAGATCTCTCAACAGGAGCAGACGGTGCCCTTGGTCAGCGCCTCGCGGCCTTCGCGGAAGAGGAGGAGGGCGATGAGGATGCCCACCAGCGGGTCGGCCTGCCAGAAGCCGGTGAGGCGGTTGAGCAGCAGGCCCAGCAGCACGCCGGCCGACATCCCCATGCACGCCAGCGTCTGCCGCGCGTCCGCCGCCAGGCTGCGGCTGCCCAGGCGCTGGGCGACGCGCTTCTTGGCCACGTACAGGGCCGGCATCACCATCAGCGAGATGATGGTGATCACGATGCCGAGCGTGGTGCCCTCGGGCCGCTCGCCCGTCCACAGCTTGCGCGCGGAGTCGAACAGCACGTACGCGCCCAGCAGCAGGAAGGTGTAGCCGACCAGCTTGATCGCCCGCTGCTCGCGCCGCTCGCCGTGCGCGGCGGGGCGGAAGCGCCAGATCATCACCACGCCCGAGAGCGACTCCACGAAACTGTCCAGCCCGAACCCCACCAGCGCCACGCTCCCCGCCGCCCCGCCCGCCAGCACCGACGCCACTCCTTCCACCACGTTGTACACGACGGTGAAATACGACAGCCGCAGGGCGCGCGCGTTCTGTTCCTGCGTCATCGCGCGGCCCCGGCGGGTGCGCGCCGGCGCGGTTCGATCACGCAATCCAGCGGCGTGCCGGCCGGCGGCGAGGTGACCGGCCGCTTGCAGGTGAGCGACGCCAACCGGGGCGACGGCACGCCCAGCAGGGCACCGAACCCGGGGCCGAAGCGCTCACCCGTTCCCGCGCAGACCCAGAAGCGCTCGAACCAGTCGCCCATCAGCGGCAGCCACGTCTCGCGCCTGCGCACGCGCTCGAAAGAGAAGCGGCCACCGGCGTCCGTGGTCGTGGCGGAACTGGGGCTCGCGCACGTGCTGTCGGCCCACACGGTGGACAGCGCGACGCGAGCGCCTGTGATGGGGTCGCCATGTTCGTCCACGAAGCGGCCTTCGATGGGGGGTGCGATGGTCTTGGTGTGCGGGATCGGCAGGCATCCACCCGCGCCGGACAGCAGCGCGAGCGCCAGGGCAAAGACGGGGACGGCGCGCGAGAAGGTCGTGTTCATCGATCGACTTCCACCACGTGGATAGGCCGTCCGCCAGGAATCCGCCGAGGAGAAGCGGTTCAAGTTCCACGTCCATTCTGGCGCCGGCTCCCCCGATTCACCAGAGCGGCGCCGATTCTCTCGAATTCACCCGCAAACCACCTGCGTCCGGATGCGGGCACTGGCCTTCATCTGGCATCGCCCGCAAGTTGTTGAGCGGCCCTGCCCCGACCATTCCCCGATCTTCGGCATCGATGCTCGTGCGACACCGAACCCGTCTCTCCCATCTGGCCGTCCAGGCCGCAGCCGTGCTGACGCTCTCATCCGCCGCGGCCGCGTGCTCGCCGGGGTACGTGCTGCGCGGCGCGTGGGAAGAGGGGAAGATCCTGGGGCGGCGGCGGCCGATTGCGCAGGTGATCGCGGACCGGCGGACGCCGCCCGAAACGCGGCGCAAGCTGCAGTTGGTGCTCACCGCGCGCGACTTCGCCCGCGACTCGCTGGGGCTGCGCACCGGCGAAAGCTACACACTGTATTCCGAGAAGAAGTCCGACACGCTCGCCACCGTGATCTCGGCGGCGTACAAGGATCGTTTCCGGGCGAAGACGTGGTGGTTCCCCATCGTCGGCAACGTGCCGTACAAGGGCTACTTCCACGAGCAGGACGCGCGGCGCGAGGCGGCGAAGCTGGAGGCGCAGGGGTTCGACACCTACATGCGGCCGACGTCGGCGTTCAGCACGCTGGGGTGGTTCAACGACCCCGTGCTGAGCACGCTGCTGCGCTACCCCGACGTGGACCTGGGGAACACGGTGATCCACGAGCTGCTGCACAACACCTACTTCGCCGCGGGGAAGATCTCGTTCAATGAGAGCCTGGCCAACTTCGTGGGCGCGCGCGGCGCCATCGAGCTGTTCTGCCGCCGCGACGGGCCGGATGCGCCCAGCTGCCGCCGCGCCCGCGACGAGTGGGACGACGACCTGGTGTTCGGCTTCTTCATGAGCGAGCTGATCCACGACCTGGAGGCGCTGTACGCCCGCACCGACATCACCCGCGAGCAGAAGCTGGCGCTGCGCGACGAGGTGTTCGCCCGCGCCCAGCGCCAGTTCGCCCAGGAGGTGCGCCCAAGGCTCAAGGTGCAGACGTTCGGCAGCTTCACGCGCGATCCGCTGAACAACGCCACGCTCATCTCGCGCCGCATCTACTACGACCGGCTGGACCTGTTCGAGCGGGTGTACGACAGCCGCGGCGGCGACCTGCGCCGCACCCTCACCGACATCATCGCCGCCGCGCGGGCGAACAAATCCGATCCATTCGCGGGTGTGGAACGGCTGCTGGGGCGTTGATCCAGCTCCGCTGAACGGCGGTGAACACGGAGCAGCGGAGAGAGCGGAGTCTAACGGGGAACGTCATCGCGGTTCCTCCGTCTGACTCCGCTGCCGTTTCCGCTGCTCCGTGTTCACGCGGTTTGGGCAGTTGACGCCGCGAAAAACCGAAGGGGATGCCCCAATGTGGAGGCATCCCCTTCGTGCTTCATCGAGTGACCCGCGATCAGCCGTTGTTGGTGCCGCCCTCGCCCCACGTGCCACCGGTGGAGCCGCCGCCGCTCTCGTTCAGCCCCATCCCGCCCACGTTGCTGGAGCCAGCGCCGAAGTCGGTGCCGCCGCTCGTCGACCCGCTGCCCGCCGACCCGTCGGCCGTCGTCCCGGCGCCCTGGCTGGCCGAGCCGCCCAGCCCCTCGGCGCCCGTGCGCTGCGTGGTGCGACCGCCGGTGCTCCCGCCGGTTCCGCCGCCGAACGAGCCGCGGCCCGTCCCGCCGCTCCAGCCGTATCCCCCGCCCTGCATCCCGCCACCGTACGAGCTACCCTGCATCCCGCCGCCGAACGAGCCGCCGCGGCCCTGGCTGCCACGGTAGCCGCCGCGGCCGGTGGGCTCGGAGATGCGCTCGATGGCGTCGTTCACGCGGTGCTCGCCGCGCTCGCTGTCGACGTCGCGCACCACGTCGGCCTGCGCCACGATCCCCACCAGGCGGCCGTCGCGGTCGGTGATGGGCACGCGGCGCACCTGCTCGCGCTCCATCACGCGCAGGATGTCGCCCACCGAGTCGTTCTTGTTGCAGCTCTCCACCTCGGTGGTCATCACCTGCTGCACGGTGGTGCTGCGCGCGTCCATCCCCTCGGCCACGGCGCGGATGGCGATGTCGCGGTCGGTGACCACGCCCTTCAGCCGGCGGCCCTGCTCGCTGTCCACCACGGGGATGATCCCCACGTTCAGGTCGCGCATCTTGGCCGCGGCGTCGGCCAGCGACGTCTCGGGCGTGACCGTCTCGGGGTTCTCGGTCATGATGTCCACCGCGCGCATCCGGCGCGTCTCGTCCTGCTGCTGGCCGCCACCCATCGTCATCCCGCCGCCGCGGGTGCCACCCAGCCCGGGGCCGGTGTCGCGGGCGCCCCAGTCGTTCCCCATCCCGCCGCCGGCCTCCCAGTCGCTCCCGCCGCCGTACGAGCCGCCGTACCCGCCGCCGGTGCCCGCGTTGTTGTAGTCGCGCATCCCGCCGCCGGCCGGATAGCCATGGCCGCCGCCGCTCAGGTACTCGCCGCCGTAGCCGCGGGTGAGCCGGCCCTCGTGGCCGTAGTTGACGGCGCCGGTGTGGCCGGCGCCGCTGCCGTACCCGCGGGTCCACTCCTGGTCGTAGCTGCCGCCGCCGCTGCCGAAGCCGCTCTGGCCGCGGTTGTAGCCGCCGCTCCAGCCGCCGTAGCTCTGCGCGTCGGAGCCCATCCCGCCGTACTCGCCCCCGCCCCACTGCTGCCCCTGGCCGCCCTGGTAGCCGCCGCCCTGGAACCCGCCGCCCCAGCCGCCGCCGCGCCGCTGCCCGCCGTATCCCCCGCCGCCGCCGTAGAAGCCGCCGTCCATGTCCTCGTCGTCGCGCTCCCAGCCGCGGTCGAAGTCCCGTCCGTAGCGTGCCATGCTCAGCCTCCCGGGTTGAGTGTCTCGCCGGCGCCGCGTGGCGCCGTCCGGCCTGCTCATCCCCCGCCAGCCACACAGGGGGAAGGGAGGCCGCACGGGTGCAAGATGCGCACCTTGGGGGGCTGGATGCCGCTCCTGTCATAGACAGTGGAACGCTGCTGGCAATGGCGTAGCCGACGTTCTGGGAGGCCATAGACGAAGGGCTAGTAAATCTCAGGTAGAACGGGTCCCATACAACATTTCTGGCCCCCAACACACGATGCGATACACGCATACCCGCCGTTGGCGTTGCGCCACAACCCGAGAGGATCTGCATCCATACGCTTGGGGAGCAACAACGTACCCGCGCAGATCGCCGCGAGTAATGCCACCGCGACTGCCACACGGATTTTCCAGGACGGCCGGTTCATGGGATGCTCCACAATGTTAGGGTTGTACGCACCAGTGAGCGTTACGCACCTGTGTCCAAGAGCGAGGCAATCTCCGTCTGCAGGTCCCTTGGGTCATCCTCTCCGGGGCCATTGTGCGGAACGCCCAGATGTATCG
>DASSJS010000329.1:0-3658 GCA_035691085.1 Longimicrobium sp. | reverse complement strand
CCTGGACCGCAACCCGCTGGTGCAGGTGGCGTTCGCGCTGCAGGGCGTGGATCGCTCCGCCGTCTCCCTCCCCGGCCTTCTCTCCCGCGGCGTGGAGCTGGAGACCGGCACCACCAAGTTCGACCTCTTCCTGGAGCTGACCCCGGCGGAGGGCGGCCTGCGCGGCGAGCTGGAGTACGCCACCGACCTGTTCGACGCCGACACCATCCGCCGCATGGCCGGGCACTGGGTGCGGCTGCTGGAGCAGGCCGCGGAGGAGCCTTCGCGGTGCATCTCCGAGCTGGAGCTGCTGGGCGCCGCTGAGCGCCGGATGCTGCTGGAGGAGTGGAACCAGACGGACGAGGCGTACCCGGCCGGCCGCTGCATCCACCAGCTCGTCGAAGCGCAGGTGGCGCGGACTCCGGATGCGGAGGCGCTCATCTTCGACCGCCAGTCGCTCACCTACCGCGAGCTGAACGAGCGGGCGAACCGCATCGCCCACCACCTGCTGCGGCTGGGGGTCAGGCCCGATTCGCGGGTGGGGATCTGCCTGCGGCGCGGGCCCGAGCTGATCGCAGCCATGCTGGGCGTGCTGAAGGCCGGCGCCGCGTACGCGCCGCTGGACCCCGCCTATCCGGTCGATCGTCTGCGCTTCATCCTGGACGACGCCGACGCAGTCGTGCTCCTCACGCAGGACGCGTTGCGCGACCTTCTCCCCGTCCCCGACGGCGTTCCCGTCGTCTGCCTCGACACGGCGGCGGACGTGCTCGGCCGGGAATCCCCGGACGATCCGGGCATCGCCGTCGATCCGCGGGGCCTCGCCTACCTGATCTACACCTCCGGGAGCACGGGGAGGCCCAAGGGCGTGGCGATCGAGCACCGCAGCGCCGTGGTGTTCCTCTCGTGGGCGGCCGGCGTGTTCACGGCCGACGAGCTCTCCGGCGTGCTCGCGGGCACCTCCATCTGCTTCGACATCTCGATCTTCGAGATCTTCCTCCCGCTCAGCCGCGGCGGGCGGGTGATCGTAGCCGAGAACGCGCTGGCGGTCACCAGCATCCCGGCGGCGGACCAGGTGCGGCTGCTGAACACCGTTCCCTCGGCGGGGGTCGCGCTGCTGGCCAACGACGGCATCCCGCCGGGCGTGATCACGGTGAACCTGGCCGGCGAGACGCTGCGCGCCGAGGTGGTGGACGCGGTCTACGCCCGCGGCATCCAGCGGGTCCATGACTTCTACGGCCCTTCGGAGGACACGACCTACTCGACGTGGTCGCTGCGCCGCGCGGGCGGCATCGAGACCATCGGCCGGCCCATCTCCAACACGCAGGCGTACGTGCTGGATGCGGCGCTCCGTCTCGTTCCGGTGGGCATCCCCGGCGAGCTGTACCTGGGAGGGCTGGGGCTGGCGCGCGGCTACCTGGGGCACCCCGGGATGACGGCGGAGCGCTTCATCCCCGACCCCTTCTCCGGAGACCCCGGCGCGCGGATATACCGTACGGGTGACCGGATTCGCTGGCTGCCGGACGGGAACCTCTCGTACCTGGGCCGCCTGGACGGGCAGGTGAAGGTACGCGGTTTCCGCATCGAGCTGGGCGAGGTGGAAACGGCGCTCCGGCGCGTTCCCGGCGTCACCGCCTGCACGGCCATCGTCCGCGAGGACTCGCCGGGCGAGCGGCGGCTGGTGGCGTACGTCCTGGGCGATGCGGATGCGGAGGCGATGCGCGCCACGCTGCGGGGAACGCTGCCGGAATACATGGTCCCGTCCGCATTCGTGGTGCTGGACGCGATCCCGCTCACGCCCAACGGGAAGGTGGACCGCAAGGCGCTCCCCGCGCCCGAGCCGGTGCTCGACGACCACCGGTACGTGGCGCCGCGCACGCCGGTGGAAGCGGTGCTGGCCGGGATCCTGGCCGAGGTGCTGGAGCGCGAGCGGGTGGGCGCGCGCGACAACTTCTTCGAGATCGGCGGCCACTCGCTCCTTGCCACGCGCCTGCTGTCGCGGGTGCGCGCGGCGTTCGGCCCCGAGCTGCCGCTGCGCGCGCTGTTCGAGGCGCCCACCGCGGCCGCGCTGGCGGAGCGGGTGGAAGCGGCGCGGCGGAGCAACGTGCCCCAGGCGCCCCCGCTGGAGCCGGTGGAGCGCACCGGCCCGCTGCCGCTGTCGTTCTCGCAGGAGCGCCTCTGGTTCCTGCACCGCCTGCAGCCCGACAGCGCTTTCTACAACGTTCCCGCCGTGGTGCGCCTCTCCGGCGCGCTGAACGTGGCCGCGCTGGAGCGGGCGCTGAGCGAGATCGTCCGCCGCCACGAGGTGCTGCGCACCACCTTCCACGAGCACGACGACGAGCCGGTGCAGGTGGTGGCGCCGTTCGCGGGCTTCACCCTTCCCGTGGAAGACCTGTCCGCCCTTCCCGAACGGGAGCGGGAGGCGTTTGCGGAGAGGCGCGCCGCGGACGAGGCGGCGCGGCCGTTCAGCCTCTCCACCGGCCCGCTCTTCCGCCCCACGCTGCTGCGGCTGGATGACGGCGAGCACGTGCTCCTCCTGTGCATGCACCACATCGTCTGCGACGAGTGGAGCATCGAGGTGCTCTACAGCGACCTGGCAACCCTCTACGCGGCGCACGCCGCGGGCGTGGAGCCGCGCCTTCCCGCGTTGCCGGTGCAGTACGCCGACTACGCCACCTGGCAGCGCCGGCACCTGCACGGCGACACGCTGGAGCGGCGGCTGGCGTGGTGGAAGGAGCGGATGGCCGGCGCCCCCGCGGTGCTGGAGCTCCCCACCGACCGTCCACGCCCGGCCGTGCAGTCGTTCCGCGGCGCGAGCGTGCACGCGGAGCTGCCGCGTGGGCTGCGCGAGCGGCTCGAGGCGCTGGCGCGCGGCGAGGGCGCCACGCTGTACATGGTGCTGCTTGCCGCCTTCCAGGTGCTGCTGGGAAGGTATGCCGGGACCGATGATGTGGTGGTGGGGAGCCCCGTGGCCGGGCAGACGCGCCGAGAGGTGGAAGACCTCCTCGGCTTCTTCACCCACACCCTGGTGCTGCGCGCCGACCTCTCGGGCGACCCCGGCTTCCGCCAGCTGCTGCGCCGCGTGCGCGACTCGGTGCTGGGCGCGTACGAGCACCGCGAGGTGCCGTTCGAGCGGCTGGTGGAAGCGCTCCAGCCGGAGCGCAGCCTGGCCCACTCGCCGCTCTTCCAGGCGATGTTCGTGATGGCCGACGCGGCCCCCGCCCGGGTGGAGCTGCCGGGCGTCCATCTGCGGCGCGATTACGCCGAGAGCCACACCAGCAAGTTCGATCTGGTGCTCTCCGCGGCCCCGCACGCCGACGGCCTCCGTGCCACGGCCGAGTACGCCACCGACCTGTTCGAGGGCGCCACCGTCCAGCGGATGCTGGGGCACCTGCGGCGCGTGCTGGAGCAGGTGGCCGAGGACGGCGCGCTTCGCCTTTCCCGGCTGGAGCTGGTGGGCGATGACGAGCGCCGGGCCGTGGTGTCCGGGTGGAACCGGACGGCGGCGGAGTACCCGGCGGGCGTCCATGCCCATCATGCCTTCGAGGCCCGGGCCGCGGCGGCGCCGGGTGCGGCCGCGGTGGTCTGGGAAGACGGGACGCTGTCGTACGGCGAGCTGAACGACCGCGCCAACCGGCTGGCACACCACCTGGCCGCGCTGGGCGTGGGCCCCGAGGCGCGG
>DASSJS010000328.1:0-4495 GCA_035691085.1 Longimicrobium sp. | reverse complement strand
ACCCGCATCGCCGTGCTGGCCGCCGCCGCGCTGGCGCTCCCCGCCGCCGCCGCCGCGCAGCAGACCACGCCCGCGCCCGCGCAGCCCGCCGCCCCGGCGCAGGCCGCGCCCGCGAACGAGGCCGCGCAGCTTCAGCAGAAGCTGGGCGCGCTGCAGCAGCGCGCGATGCAGGACCCGTCGCTGAAGGCCGCCACGGACAGCTTCAACGCCGTGGTGCAGGCCGGGATGGCCAGGCTGGACCCCCAGGCCCCGGCCAAGGTCGCCCGCGCCGCCGCCATCTCCGGCGACGTGACCGCCGCCCGTGCCGCCAGCGACAACGCCCGGCTGAACCAGCTGGCCACCGAGGCCAACGAGCTCCAGGCGTACTTCACCGGCCTCCGCCAGCGGGCCATCGTGCTCCCCGAGGTGGCCACCGCCCGCCAGGCGTACGTGGCGCGGCTGTTCGAGAAGATGAAGGAGTACGACCCGCAGGCCCAGTCGTACGTCGATCGCCTGAACCAGCTCAGCACCGGCAGCTGAGAGTACGAAAGTACGGGGTACGGGGTACGAAAGTAACGGAACCAGCCTCGTCTCCGTGGATGAAAGAAAGCGCGGCGCCGTGATCCCCACGGCGCCGCGCTTCTTCCACCCCCGTACCCCCGTACCCCCGCACCTCGCACCTCGCAGTTCCGTACCCCGTACTCCTCGTACTGCCCTTCAGACCATCACGTCGTCCACGTAGCAGTAGCTCCAGCTCTCCCCGGGCTCGGCGGAGCGGACGATGGGGTGCTGCGTGGCGTGGAAGTGCTTGGTCGCGTGCTTGTTGGGCGACGAGTCGCAGCAGCCCACGTGGCCACAGGTGCGGCACATCCGCAGGTGCACCCACCAGCTCCCGCTCTTCAGGCACTCCTCGCACCCCTCGGTGTTCGGCTTCACGTCGTGGATCTGGTCCGTGTGCGTGCAGCTCCTGCTCATCGCGTCTCCTCGTCATCCCCGGTGATACGAAAAATCCCGCCCCACGTTGCCGCCGCCAGGGCGAGACGGCAATCCTCGCCCCAGGCGCCGTTACACGGCCGCCGCGGGCTCCTGCGCCGCCTCGCTCGCCGGGCAGGGGGCCAGGGCGTAGCGCGGCAGCTTCATCACCAGCGTCTGCAGCCCTTCCGCGAAGGTGGGGTGGATGAACTCGGTGTCCACCACCGTCCGCGCGGTGGCGCCCGCCTGCATCAGCACCGAAAAGACGTGCACCAGCTCGCCCGCCTGCGAGCCGACCAGGGAGACGCCCAGGAAGCGCTCCGTCTTCCGGTCCACCATCACCCGCATCACCCCCGCGGGCACGCCGGCCTCCACCGCGCGCGCCACCCACTCGAACGGCATCTCCGCCACGTCGTAGTCGATCCCCTGCTCGCGCGCCTCGGCCTCCGTCAGCCCCACGCGGCCCACCTGGGGGTCGGTGAACATGGCGTAGGGCACCAGCCGCCCATCGCGCCCGCCCGTCCGCCGGCCCACCAGGATGTCGAACAGGATGCGCCCGTCGTCCCACGCGCGATGGGTGAACTGCGGCCCGCCCGTGCAGTCGCCGATCGCGTACACGCCCTCGGCCGAGGTGCGGAAGCCCTCGTCCACGGTCACGAAGCCTCGCCCGTCCAGCCGCACGCCGGCCGCCTCGCACCCCAGATCGCTGGTGTTGGGGATCCGCCCCGTCGCCACGAGAAGATGGGAGCCTTCGACGGCCGACCCGTCCTCCAGCACCACGGCCACGCCGCCGCCGCGCCGCTCCACCCGGGCCGGCCGGCTCCCGGTGCGCACGTCGATCCCTTCATCGCGGAACACCGCCTCCATCGCGGCGCTCACGGCGGGGTCCTCGCGCGCCAGCAGCCGCGGGCCGGGGTCGATGATGGCCACCTCGCTCCCCAGCCGCCGCATCGCCTGCCCCAGCTCGCACCCGATGTATCCCCCGCCGATGCACACCAGCCGCTCCGGCAGCTCGCGGAGCGCGAAGATCGATCCGTTCGTAAGGTACGGGACCGAATCCAGCCCGGGGATCGGCGGAACCGCGTGCCGCGTCCCCACGTTCAGCACGATGGTCTCCGCCTGGTGCGTCTCGCCGTTCACCTCCACGCGCCCATCGCCGGCCAGCCGCGCGTGACCATGCACCACGCGCAGCCGGTCTCCGGCGCGGTCGAGCCGGCGCTGGACGCCCGCCCGCCACTGCAGGACGATCCCGTCCACGCGCTCCATCACCGCGCGAAAGTCCACCTCCACCGCCGCGCGCACGCCCAGGCGCCCGGCCCGCCGCGCGTCGTGCGCCGCCTGCGCGCTGGCGATCAGGCTCTTGCTGGGCGTGCAGCCGCGGTTCACGCAGGTGCCGCCCACCTCGCCGCGCTCGGCCAGCAGCACCCGCCGCCCGCTCTCGGCCAACAGCGCCGCCACGGGCACGCCGCCCTGCCCGGCGCCGATCACGATCACGTCATGGGTCATTCGGGGGTTCCGGGCGAGGGTAGATGGAGGGCGCGCGGGAATCAACGCCGCGGAGCCGCGGAGATTCACGATGCATTCGATGTTGGCGGGTTACGCCGCGCTCCACAAGCGTGGGCACCCGGCCGTCCATCCTCCGTTCGTGCGGGATGAAGGGAAAAATGCGGATTCCACGAAAAACGTTCGCGCGGTTGGACCACCAGAGCCGATTCCGTGTCACCGCGGCCGAAAACGGGTGAGAACGGTGGGAAACACGTTGGGATGATTGGGGATCTGAGACAGCAAAGGCGTTGCACAATCCATGGACGCCAGCGCAACTGCAACACAAACCGGTAACAGAATTCTCTTGCGCGCCCGCTTGATGCCGTTTATGTTGCTCATCCTGGCGCACCGGAGTCCGTTCTTTCCGTGCGTTCTCCCCCTCCAGAAGTCCCGATAACGGCACCCCGGTCGCGAGGCCGGTCCGCAAAGCTAGGGGTCTCACCGAGACAGCCCGGCCGCCGAAGGATCACTGTCGTTGATCAACCCTTCGGATGGCTGGATGTCATGTCGAAGCAGGCGCAACGCGGTATCCTTTCCCGCTTTACCACCCTTGCCGGAGCGGCGCTGCTGGTGGCGCTCGCCGCGTGCTCGGACGACCTCGCGTCGCCCGCCGCGCGCACTCCCGAGGCGCGGGCCGCGAAACTTCTCCCCACCGTCGGCGGGCGGCTGGTCTCCAACTCCGTGAAGTACCGCGACACCGGTGCGCCGCACGCCACCGGGCGCTCGGGCTCCGCGCGCCTGGAGGGCGAGGCCGAGCTGGGCGCCGATGGGATCACGCGGCTGACCATCACCACCGGCAGCCTGGACGACCCCGCCCACGCCCCCGGCGAGATCGTGAAGGCGCAGATCAAGGCCTTCGCCCCCGACGGCGGCATGCTGTACGTGCGGAACTACAATCATCTGAGCGGCGGCGGCACGCAGACCTTCCTCCTTCCCGGCCTTTCGCACGGCTTCCGGGTGCAGGTGCAGGCCAACGTGCGCGGCATCGACCGCAACCGCACCGACGTGGTCACCCTCACGGCCGGCGTCACCAGCCCGCCTGCGGTGCAGGTGGACGCGCAGCTTCCGCCCGAGCCGCGCACGGGGCAGCCGGTGGTGATCACCGGCGTGGTGAGCGAGGTCAATGGCGACGCGGGCACCCGCGCCGACTGCCAGCTGTGGGTGAACGGCCAGCTGGTGGACCAGGCCACCGGGATCTGGGTGAACGCGGGCGACGCGGTGACCTGCGCCTTCACCCATACGTTCACGGAGCCGGGCGAGCAGCAGGTGGAGGTGCGCGTGGTCACCGACGGCGGCACCGTGGTGAGCGACGGGGGCACGGTGAACGTGGGAACCGCCTTCGTCACCGGCTGGGCCGGGCAGGTGCAAGACCGCTCGGTGAGCACCACCACCGTGTTCGCGTACAACTGGTCGAAGCCCGACGGCAGCCACAAGGAATATTCCAACACCGAGGTCAACACCCAGCGCGACCAGTCCATTAGCGCGCAGGGCACGTGGAGCCGCGCGGCGCAGTTCCCGCTGGCCGCGATCGACTGGTCGATCGAGTCGAACGGGGTGGAGTGGCAGACCGAGCGGTGGCTGGGCGTGGCCGCGGTGCCCAACGCGCAGGGCCAGCAGTGCCTAACGCGCGACATGCCCGAGAACGGGGCCACGTTCTTCCTCTGCAACGGGCTGCAGGGCGGGGCCACCTGGGGGTATCAGCGCTTCGCGGGGAACGTGACCTACCACAGCGAGGGCTACTCCAACGTGTTCGACGGGCTGACGGGCGAGCAGAGCGTGTACTCGTGGAACAACGGCTACACCATCTACGGGTACGGCGGCCAGGTGCGGAACCTGGGCTCCGAGGTGCGGATCCGGCTCACCGTCACCGACGCCGAGGGCTCGGCCACCTTCTCGCCGGTGATCCCGGTCACCGCGTTCTCCGGCGTGCTCAGCGTGACCCCGCAGAACTGCGTGACCACCACCCCCGAGGGCCTTGCCGGCGGCTCGCTGACCGAGT
>DASSJS010000327.1:0-22189 GCA_035691085.1 Longimicrobium sp. | reverse complement strand
TCGACGTGCTCCGGTGCGATCAGGCTGCAACCAAATCGACGAAGAACCTTTTTTGTGGAGACGTGCCTCTCCCGGCCACCATCATCAGATCCGCCCCCACACCCGACACGCCGGCCAGCAGAGGACGAGGATCTCCTCGATGAACCCTCAGCGTGTCCATCCCACGTGATCTCCCGCAGTCCGCAGGTGCCAGGCGCACGTCTCACCCGCCCCGCGCGGCCTCCCGCCCTGATGCACGTTGGTTTCGGCGTGCTCGACCCCCCGATCGAAGCCGTTTGCCGTTGACGGCCTCCGGTGAGCGAGCGATCGCACGGCGGAGCGCACGCAAGGCCGGCGCGGAATGAGCTTCATCGCCGACGCGGTGCCGTCAACTGCGTCATCAGGTGGAGCACTCCTCCGCCTCGTGGGGAGCACGAGACATGTCCAGTTTCAAAAATTTCGATACTCATCACATTCCCAACCTGCAGCCCCGGAACGCGGCCACCCGGCCGGCGACGCGCCGCTGAACGGATGAGCCCGGTTTGAAACGGGCGTCTCGCGCGAAGCGAAAACAGGCCGCGGATGCGAAGCGGTTCCTCCGTGCGACCGGGCGTGGACGGGATTCCGGACGCACGACGGCCCGGGTCCGCGAGGGACCCGGGCCGTCGTTTCCATCCGCCGAAGCGGCTTACCAGATCACCACGCGCTGCGTCTCGGGGCGGTACATCTTGTCGCCCTCCTTCACGCCGAAGGCGCGGTAGAACGCCTCGTTGTTCACCAGCGGCCCGTTCGCGCGGAAGTAGCCGGGCGAGTGCGGGTCGGTGAGGAGGCGCTGGCGCAGCGCCTCGTCGCGGAACATGGTGCGCCACACCTGCGCCCAGCCCATGAAGAAGCGCTGGTCGCCGGTGAAGCCGGCGATCACCGGGGCCTCGTGGCCGTTCAGCGAGGTGCGGTAGGCGCGGTACGCCACCGCCAGCCCGCTCAGGTCGCCGATGTTCTCGCCCATGGTGAGGTTGCCGTTCACGTGCAGCCCCTGGAGCGGCTCGTAGGCGCTGTACTGCGCGCCCAGCGCCTCGGTGCGCTGACGGAACGCGGCCTGGTCGGCCTCGGTCCACCAGTTGCGCAGGTTGCCGGCGCCGTCGCTCTTGCTCCCCTGGTCGTCGAAGGCGTGGCTCACCTCGTGGCCGATCACCGCCACGATCCCGCCGTAGTTCACCGCGTCATCCGCCTCGGCGTTGAAGAACGGAGGCTGCAGGATGGCCGCGGGGAAGACGATCTCGTTGTTGGACGGGTTGTAGTACGCGTTCACCGTCTGCGGCGTCATCCCCCACTCGGTGCGGTCGACCGGCTTGCCCAGCCGCGACACCATGCGGTTGTACTGGTAGTCCGAGATCGCGCGCAGGTTGGCGAACAGGTCGCCGCGCGTGATGCGCAGCGCCGAGTAGTCCTGCCACACGTCGGGGTAGCCGATCTTGACCGTGATGTGGCTCAGCTTGTCGTGCGCCTGCGCCTTGGTCTCGGCGCTCATCCACTGCAGCTCGTCGATCCCCTGGCCGAAGGCGGTGAGCAGGTTGCTCACCAGCCGCTGCATGGCGGCCTTGCTCTGGGCGGGGAAGTTGCGCTGCACGTAGGCCTTGCCCAGCATCTGCCCCAGCCCGTCCTCCACCAGCGACGCGCCGCGCTTCCAGCGGTCGCGCTGCGCGGCGAGCCCCTGCAGCGCGCGGCCGCGGAAGTCGAAGTTGGCGTTGGCGAAGGCGCTGCTCAGGAAGGGCGCGGCGTTGTTCAACACGCGCGCGGCCATGTACGCCTTCACGTCGGCCACCGGCGCGGCGGCCAGCACGCTGTCGGCGCCCGGCAGGTAGGTGGGCTGCGAAACGATCACCTCGTCGGTGCGGATCCCCGCGGCCTGCAGGTACTGCTCCCAGTTGTAGCCGGGGGTCAGCTTCTGCAGGTCGGCCACCGACATCTTGTTGTAGGTGAGGTCGCGGTTGCGGCTGCGCACGCGGTCCCACTGCTTCTGCGCCAGCTGCGTCTCGAGCGCCAGCACGCGCTGCGCCGAGCCGGCCGGGTCGGGCTGGCTGGCCAGGGTGAACAGGCGGGTGAGGTAGCCCACGTACGCGGTGCGCGCGGCCACCAGCTTGGCGTCCTGCGACAGGTAGTAGTCACGGTCGGGAAGCCCCAGCCCGCTCTGCGACACGTACACGGTGTAGCGGTCCGACGCCTTGCCGTCCTGCCGCACGAACACGGCGAACGGCGAGCCCACGCCCTGCCGGGCCGCGTTGGCGAAGAGCGCCGGGTACTGCCCGCGGCCGCTGACGGCGGCGATGCGGTCCAGGTCGGGCTTGACCGGGGTGTAGCCGGCGGCCTCGATGCGGGCGCTGTCCATGTAGCTGGCGTACAGGTCGCCCAGCTTCTGGGTGTCGGAGCCCGGCGCGGCGTTGCGGGTGGCCACCGCCTCGTCCAGGATCTGGTGGATGGCGGCCTCGCTGCGGTCGGCCAGCGCCACGAACGAGCCGGTGACGCTGCGGTCGGCGGGGATCTGCGTGTTGCGCTGCCAGCCGCCGTTGACGAACTGGTAGAAGTCGTCCTGCGGGCGCACGCTGCGGTCCATGCCGGCGGTGTCGATCCCGAGCGCCTTGACCTGCGCGGGGAGCTGGGCGGCGGCACCGGCGGTGAGCGCCGCGGCCAGCGCCACGCCGCGCAGCCACGGGCGAGCGGGGGAGGTGCGTTGCATCATGACGGTCTTGTTGAAAGGGTTGCGAGAGACGGGCTGATACGTTCCTCGACGCCATATGTTCCCGCCCGGTGCGAACCGGTGTTCGCATCCGGCGGGTGGCGGAGCACCCTGGCCACGCAGACTCCCGTTGCCCGAAGGCCGTCGTGATGAACGTGGCTCAGTGCGCGGGAAAGATAATGCGTGGGCCGGTTTCGCGCATCTGATTCAATCACACGCGCTTGTAGGGATTGGGGGGATGTCAGAAGTGGGGGGTGTCCGCCGTTTTGGTTGAACCGGTGCGTGAGTGCGCGAGTGCGTGAGTGCGTGGGTGCGTGAGTGCGTCGGTGCGTCACTGATGCGGTGATGCGGTCGAATTGATTTCCCCGGCGCGGCGGGGCGCGTACATTCCGTGGAACTGCCACCCGGAGGCGCGCGCGTGGAGACGGTGAACGGGATTCCCGAGCTGAACGGGCCGCTGGTGCTGTACGATGGCCAGTGCGGCCTGTGCAACCACTCGGTGCAGCTGATCCTGCGGCACGACCGGGAGGGCCGCTTCCGCTTCGCCGCGCTGCAGTCGGAGGTGGGGCAGGCGCTGCTGCGGCGCCACGGGCTCCCGGTGGACGTGCTCGATTCCATCGTCCTGGTGGAGGAGGGGCGGGCGTGGACCCGGTCGCGGGCGGCGCTCCGCATCGCGAGGGGGATGGACCGGCCGTGGCCGCTGCTGCGCGCCGCTTCCATCATCCCCGCCCCCGTCCGCGACGTGGTGTACAACTGGGTGGCGCGCAACCGCTACCGCTGGTTCGGGCGCACGGACGCCTGCATGCTTCCACCGCCGGACGTCCGCGCCCGGTTCCTGGGCTGAGCTTCGCTGGATCTCTCGTCGTCTCACACCTTGACCGAGGATGCGCCGATGATCCGCCGTTCCTCCATCGCCGTGCTCGCCCTGCTCCCCCTCGTCGCCTGCGCCACCGCGCGCGGCGGAGGTGTGGACGAGGGAGACCCGTCGCTCCCCGAGCCGATGGCGCACATCCCCATCTACTGGGCGGGAACGGCGCCCGAGTGCGGGGTGCAGCCGGTGCGCAACGTCTCCGCACGCACGCGGGCCGGATTGCGCGAGGCGGCGGCCCTGGCCGGCGCCAACGCCGTGGTGGACGGGCGGGTCTCCACCCAGACCGCCGGGCTCACGCAGCCGCGGGGCGCCGGCCTCAGGCCGGTGCTGGTGAACGTCTACTCGGGGCTGGCGGTGCGCCGCTCGGCCAAGTGCATGCGCTGACTCTTGCCCCGGCCGGCGGGCCGCCTCCGCCGGCCGGACCTTTCGTTCGCGGGGGAACCATGCTCTCCCGCGCATTTCGCGTGACCGGACCCTGACCTTCGCTCCATGACGAGCCCCCACCGGTTTGCCTTCGCCGCGGCGGCCCTGGCCGCGGCCGCGCTCTGCTGCGCCCGCCCTGCCGCCGCGCAGCGGCAGGTGCCGATCCAGCCGCTGTACCCCCAGCCCACCGCGGTCCCGCGGGGCACGCCCTTCCCGGCCGACTCGTCGGGGCTGCGCTTTCGCCTGGACCAGGTGGTGGGCACCACCGGCGTGCAGGCCCGCCCCGCGCGCGCCACCGGCCGGCTGCTGACCGCCGCCGAGTCGCTGCGGCTGATGGCGCGGCTGGCCCCGCTGCGCGCAATCGACGCGGCCGCCGACTCGTTCCGCTTTCCCGCCGAGACGCTGCGGCCCCCGCGCGCCGGCCGGGTGATCGCCGAGGCGTTCCCGGCGCGCGACACCGGCGCCGTGGGGCGCCCGGTGCCCTCCGGGCCCGCCGCGGCCGCGCCGCTCACGCTGCTGCGCCGCGCGCCCGAGGGCGAGGTGGACCAGGGCGCCGAGGTGACGCTCACCTTCTCGCAGCCGATGGTGCCGCTGGGCTCGGTGGGCGACGTGGCGGCGCAGGCCGTGCCCGCGCGCCTGACCCCCGCGGCGCCGGGGCGGTGGCGGTGGATCGACGCGCGCACGCTCAAGTTCGAGCCGCGCGGGCGCCTGCCGATGGCCACCGTCTACACCGTCGAGGTCCCCGCCGGCACCCGGGGCTCCGCCGGCGCGCCGCTCCCCGAGGCGATCCGCTGGACCTTTTCCACCCCCGCCGCCCGCGCCCTTGGCGCGCGGCCGCAGGGTGCGCCCACGCGGCTCACGCCGGTGATGGCGGTGGCGTTCGACCAGCGGGTGGACGCCGCCGCCGTGC
Source organism: Longimicrobium sp. (assembly GCA_035691085.1). Taxonomy (GTDB): domain Bacteria; phylum Gemmatimonadota; class Gemmatimonadetes; order Longimicrobiales; family Longimicrobiaceae; genus Longimicrobium. Next base: position 17,272 of record DASSJS010000327.1, on the reverse strand, counting down.
TGCGCACCATCCGCGTCCGCGTGAACGGAACCGTGTTCCCCGTGCGCCTGGCCACGGCGGGCGAGATCGCGGCCGAGGATGACGGCCTGCGCCCCACGCTGGCCTCGTACGCCGCGGGGCGGACGGTGGCGTTCCGCACGGTCGCGCCGCTGCCTCGCAACGCGCGGGTGCGGGTGAGCGTGGGCCCCGGCACCCCGAGTGCCGAGGGGCCGCGGGTGACCGACACGGAGCAGTTCTGGGAGTTCCGCACCTACGGCCCGCTGCGCCTGCAGGACAAGGGCTGCTCGTGCCGGCCGGGCGGCGGCTTCTACCTCTCCTTCAGCAACACGCTCGACGAGCGGTCGTTCAACGAGCGGATGGTGACGGTGACGCCGGCACTCCCCGGCCTCCGCGCGTCGGTGAGCGGGAACGGGCTGTACATCTACGGCGACACGCGGGCGAGCACGCGCTACACCGTGCGCGTGAGCCCCACGCTGCGCGACGAATTCGGGCAGGCGCTGGGGCCCATCCCGCCGCAGAACTTCGACGTGGGGCTGCCGTACGCCAACCTGGACGGGCCCGGGGGGATGCTGGTGCTGGACCCGCTGGGGCCTCCCGCCATTCGCCTGACCAGCATCGGCCACCCACGCTTCCGGCTGCGCATCCAGCGGGTGGAGCCGGGCGACTGGCGCCGCTTCGAACGGGTCGCGCGGCCGGAGCGCGGCGGCCCCGCTCCGCTCCCCGGCCGCACCGTGGCCGACCGGGTGATCACCGTTCCCGCGCCGCTGGGCCAGGAGCACGAGGTGCGGGTGGACGTCTCCCCCGCGCTCACCGGCGGGGTGGGGCAGGCGGTGGTGGCGGTGGAGGCGCTGGAGGGCGCGTCACCGGAAGAGCGCGAGCAGGCGGTGTACACCTGGGTGCAGGGCACCCGCATCGGCGTGACCGCGTTCAGCGACATGGAAGAGATGGTGGCCTGGGCCACCTCGCTGGTGGACGGGGCGCCCGTGGCCGGCGCCCGGGTGGAGATGCTGGGCGACAGCGCCGCGGTGGTGGCCAACGGAGCGACCGACGCGCGCGGCGTCGCCACGCTGGCGCTCCCCGCGCTGGGGGGCGACAACGACCTGCTGGTGGTCCGCGCCGGCGCCGACGTGGCCATCCTCCCCAAGCGCTACGGAGACTGGTCGCGGAGGGCCCGCGCGCCGGCCGCCGCCTGGTACGCCTTCACCGACCGCAACCTGTACAAGCCGGGCGAGACGGTGCGCTTCAAGGGGTGGGTGCGGCGGATCGAGCGGACGAAGGGCGGCGGGCTGGGGCTGCCGGGCGCCGACGCCGGCGACAGCGTGGGGTGGACGGCGTTCGACGCGCGCGGCAACCGCGTTGCGCAGGGGACGGCGGCGCTGACGGCGTTGGGCGGCTTCGATGCCCGGTTCACCGCGCCCGAGGGCGCCAACCTGGGCTCGTCGGTCATCCAGCTCACGCTCCCGCGCCCCCGGACGGCGTTGGACGGGGCCACCTTCAACCTGAACTACCAGGTGCAGGAGTTCCGCCGGCCGGAATACACGGTGAGCGCCGACGCGTCGCCCGGCCCGCACTTCCTGGGCGGGAGCGCCGAGGTGACGGTGCGGGCGTCGTACTTCGCGGGCGGGCCGCTGGCGGGCGCGCCGGTGCACTGGAACGTGACCGCCACGCCGGGGAGCTACACGCCGCCGGGGTGGGACGAGTGGACCTTCAGCGACGAGCCGGCGTGGTGGCGGGCGGAGTACCATCCGCGCGGAAGCACGCGAACCCGGTCGTTCGACGGCGCCACCAACGCGGCGGGCGAGAACGTGCTGCGCATCGCCTTCGACGCCGCCGATCCGCCGCGTCCCTATGGCGTACGCGCCGAGGCCACGGTGACGGACGTGAACCGGCAGACCTGGTCCGCCTCGGCCTCGCTGCTGGTGCATCCGGCGTCGATCTACGTGGGGATGCGGCTGCAGCGCGCCTGGCTCGCGGCGGGCGATTCCATCGACCTGGACCTGGTGGCGGTGGACCTGGACGGCGCGGCCGTGGCCGGGCGGACGGTGGAGGTGCATGCCCTCCGCCGGGTGTGGAAGCAGTCGGCTGGGGTGTGGAGCGAGGTGGAGGAGGATGCGGGGAGCTGCACCCGGGTGAGCGAGCCGCAGCCGGTGCGCTGCGTCTTCCCCGTGGCCGTCAGCGGCCGCTACCAGGTGCGGGCCGCCGTGCGCGACCCGCAGGGGCGGGTGAACTACAGCACGCTGGGGCTGTGGGTGACCGGGCCCGGCACCATGCCCGCCTGGATGGACCGGCAGGACGGCGAGCGCCAGGTGGAGCTGGTGCCCGACCGCAAGAGCTACGCGCCGGGCGACACGGCGCGCATCCTGGTGCGCACCACCTTCATGCCGTCGGTGGGCCTGCTGACCACGCGGGCCAACGGGCTGGTGAGCACGCAGCAGGTGCGGCTGGGCGGGGGGATGGCCACGCTGCGCATCCCCATCACCGAGGCCGACATCCCCGGCGTGGGCGTGCAGCTGGACCTGGTGGGCGCGGCGGACGGCCGCCATGGCGAGGGCGCGCGGGGCGTGCTGTACGCCACGGGGACCACCGGGCTGTACGTGCCCCCGGCGGCCCGCACGCTGGCCGTGAAGCCGCTCCCGCGCGACACCGCCGCGGTGCCCGACGCGGAGACGGAGGTGGCCGTGGAGGTGCGCGACGCGGCCGGGCGCCCCGTGCCCAACGCCGAGGTGGCGCTGGTGGTGGTGGACGAGGCGGTGCTGGCGCTCACCGGGTACCGGCTGGGCGACCCGCTGCAGGCGTTCTACCCCGCGCGCGAGCCCGGCGTGCAGCAGGAAAACCTGCGCGAGCGGGTGGTGGTGGTGGCGCCCGACTTCGCCCCCGAGCCGCACATGCTGGTGGGGCGCGTGGTGGACGCGCGCAACGGCGGCTACCTGGGCGGCGCCGCGCTCTCGCTCGACGGCAGCCGGGACACCGTTCGTACCGACGAGTCGGGGCGCTTCCGCATCGGCGGCGTGGCGGCGGGGGCGCACACGCTGGCCGTGGCGATGGAGGGGTACGCCGCGGCTCGGGTGCGGGTGACCGTGACGGGTGACCAGGCGCCCGCGCCGTTGCGGGTGTCGCTGGTGCCGGTGGCGCTGGCCAAGATGGCTGACGGCGCCGACTTCAGCGGCAACGCCCTGGCAGGGCGTGTGGCGGCCAGCGCGAGCGCGGAGATGCGGGAGGCGCCCGTGATGCAGCGAGGCTTCCAGGGCCCGCCGAGCGCGCTGCCGCCGCCCCCGCCCCCGCCCCCGCCGCCGGCGGCGCCGGGGGGCGAGGCGCCGGGGCCGCAGATCGCCATCCGCACCAACTTCGATCCGCTGGCCGTGTTCGCGCCCGTGGTGAGGACCGACGCGAGCGGGCGCGCCACCGTGCCCTTCAAGCTCCCCAGCAATCTCACCCGCTACCGCGTCACCGCCGTCGCGGTGGAGGGCGGCACGCGCTACGGGCTGGGGGAAAGCGCCATCACCGCGCGGCAGCCGCTGATGGTGCGCCCGTCGGCGCCGCGCTTCCTGAACTGGGGCGACCGCTTCGAGCTTCCCGTCGTGGTGCAGAACCAGACGGGCGCGCCGCTTGAGGTGGACGTGGCGGCGCGCGGGACGGGGGTGAACGTCACCGAGACCGGCTGGCGGGTGACGGTGCCCGCGCACGACCGCGTGGAGGTGCGCCTCGCGGCCGAGGCCGACCGCGCGGGGACGGCGCAGCTGCAGATCGCCGCCGCGGGGGCCGGGCTGGCCGACGCGGCCGAGGTGCAGCTCCCCGTCTACACGCCGGCAACGACGGAGGCGTTCGCGACGTACGGCACGTTCACCGGCGACAGCGCGGTCACGCTCCCGCTGCAGGTGCCGGCGGACGCCATCCCCTCGTTCGGGGGGCTGGAGGTGTCGGCCAGCTCCACGGCGCTGCACGAGCTGACCGACGCGCTGGTGTATCTCGTCAATTACCCGTACGAGTGCGCCGAGCAGATCGCCTCGCGGATGCTGGGGGTCACCGCGCTGCGCGACGTGCTGTACGCCTTCAAGGCCAGCGAGCTCCCCCCGCCCGAGGAGCTGCGCGCCTCGGTGGACCGCGACGTCCGCATGCTGGTGGCGCTGCAGAACGACGATGGCGGGTTCGGCTTCTGGCGGCGTGGCGAGCCCTCGTTCCCCTACGTGAGCATCCACGCGGCGCACGCGCTGCAGCGGGCGGGCGAAAAGGGGTACGCCGTCCCCGCCGAGGCGCGTAGCAGGGCGCTGGGCTACCTCCGCCGCGTCCCCGGCAACCTGCCGAGCACCTATCCGCCCGACGTGCGCCGCGCGCTGCACGCCTACGCGCTGTACGTGCGCGCCCGCATGGGCGACAACCAGGCCGAGGCCGACGTGCGGCGGTGGGTGCAGGCCACCCCGGCCGATTCGGTGACGGTGGAAGAGGCCGGATGGCTGATCACGGCCGCGGGGACCGGCGCGGCGATGGCGGACGTGCGCGCCACGCTGCTGCGGCTGGTGAACAACCGCGCGACTGAGACGCCGTCCACCGCCACCTTCGCCACGCGCTACACCGAGGGCGAGTACCTGCTGCTGCACAGCAGCCGCCGGACGGACGGCGTGGTGCTGGAAGCGCTGGTGAACGCCCAGCCCAACAACCCGCTCGTCCCCAAGGTGGTCCGCGGCCTCCTCGGTCACCGCGTGCAGGGGCGGTGGGACAACACGCAGGAGAACGCCTGGGTGCTGATCGCGCTGGACCGCTACTTCCACGCGTTCGAGGGCGAGACGCCCGAGTTCGTGGCGCGGCTCTGGCTGGGCGAGCGGTTCGCCGGGAGCCATGCCTTCAACGGGCGGCAGGCCGACCGCTGGCAGGTGACGGCGCCGATGCGGGTGCTGCAGGAGCAGCGGCCCGAGAGCATCACGGTGGGGAAGGAAGGCCCGGGGCGCCTGTACTACCGCGCCGGGCTGCGCTACGCCCCGCGTGACCTGGACCTGCTGCCGCTGGACGCCGGCTTCGTGGTCAGCCGGACCTACGAGGCGGTGGACGCCCCGCGCGACGTGGTGCTGGGCGCCGACGGGCAGTGGCGGGTGAAGGCGGGCGCGCGGGTGCGGGTGACGGTGACCATGACGGCGCCCTCGCGGCGCTTGCACGTGGCGCTGGCGGACCCGCTCCCCGCCGGCTTCGAGCCGGTGAACCCCGAGCTGCAGGGCGCGCAGCAAACGCCGCCCGACGCAACGCCGGGGCGGGGCGGCGAGTGGGGATGGTGGTGGCGCGCGTACTGGTACCAGCACCAGAACCTGCGCGACCAGCGGGCGGAAGCCTTCACCAGCTACCTCCCGGCGGGGACGTACACCTACCAGTACGTGGCGCGGGCGACGACACCGGGACGCTTCATCGTCCCCCCGCCGCACGCGGAGGAGATGTACAGCCCCGAGGTGTTCGGCCGCGGCAAGACCGAGCGCGTGACCGTGGTCCCGGCCGAGGAGCAGTAGACGGCGGAGGAAGGCTGATCGAACCGAAGCGGGGCCGGTGGAGCGATCCACCGGCCCCGCTTCGCTTGGGAAGGACGGGGCGAGATGACGATGCGTGCAACGGACTTCGCCGCGGCCGCGACGATCCGTGCCCCACCGCCCGGATCTCTTCGTGGGAGTCCGCGCAGCGGGCTTCGGGCCGTTGTAGCCGCGAATTCATCCGCCCCTGATCATCCGGGCATCCCGCGGATTCGCCCGCCCACACCGGCGTTTGAATGGGGTTCGTCCGGAGCCGGAGGGAAGATGCCGCGACCTCAGTTCAGCGGCTGGCCCAGGCGCCTGCGCACCTCCTGCAAGATGCGCCGGGGGTCGCACGGCTTGGTGAGGTAGCCGTCGCAGCCGGCGTCCACCGCGCGCTTGCCCACCGAGCCGTAGGGGTGCGCGGTGATGATCACCACGGGGATGCGCCCGGTGGCCGGGTCGCGCTTGAGGGTTTCGGTGGCACGGATGCCGTCGATCCCGGGGACCGAGATGTCCATCAGGATCAGGTCGGGCATCGTCTCGCGCGCCGCCTTCAGCCCATCCACGCCGTTGTCGGCGGCCACCACGCGGTAGCCGTGGTGATGCAGGTACATGGCGTTGATCGCGCGCATCTCCAGCTGGTCTTCCACGATCAGCACCGTCTTCGCGTCATCCGCGGCCTGCTCGAACGCCTGGTACATCGGGGTCCCTCGCTGCCGGTTGAGTTCACGCCGCGCGACAGGCCCGGGCTCCATGGCAGCGCCGATGGAGCCAATCAAGCATGTCGCAGATATTCGGGCGTGGGGAATACTGAAACAACATAAGCGAGCGTGGACGCCTTGGCTACTCCCTTGACGCGCGCTCGGTTACGCTGACCGCGGGGTCGAGCTGGTCGGTTTCTTCCTGGGAGCCGTCGTCCCAGCGCACCACGGCATACAGGGCGTACGATTCCAGCACGGTGCCGGCTCGGCCGGCCACGTGCTCCACCAGGTCGCCGGCCTTGAGGAAGTGGCGCGACTCGGATTGGATGCTCACGGACCTCTGCGTTCGGGTTGATGGCGGTGATGCCATCAACTTGACGCGTGCTCCCGCCGCGGGGCAACTTGCCGGGCCGTCCAGTCTTTCGCCCCGACCGCAACGCGCCGCCCGTGAGCACGCCCGAAACGCCGCCCGTCGCCATCCACTCGCCCCGCCTGCGCATCACGTCGCTCCGCCCGGGTGACGAGGCGCGCCTGCAAGCCGTCTTCGCCGCCGCGCCGGACTGGTTCCTGGCCACCGGCCGCCCCGCCGACCCCAACGCCGCCGCGCACGAGATCGCCGGGAGCGCCACCGACCCCGGCCGCGCCATCGCCGCCCTCTCGCTCGCGGAGACGGACGAGGACGTGGGCGCGATCGGGTGGTGGCTGCACCGGCCCGAGGCGGGGATGGCGCTGCTGGGCACGCTGGTGATCGCCGGCGCTCACCGCGGCCGGGGCCTGGCGCGCGAGGCACTGGGCGCGCTGGAGGCGTGGCTGGTGGAGATGGGCGTCACCGAGCTGCGGACGGCCTTCCCGCGGCGCATCCTCCCGCTGCACCCGCTGGTGAAGGCGCTGGGCTTCACGGAGATGAGCATCGCCGAGCACCAGAAGCTGGGGCTGCAGGGCGCCGGTACCTCGCTCTGGCAGAAGCCGCTGGAGGGAGGATGAACGGCCGCTCGTCTGGCGCCGCCCGCCGGACGGCACTCGCGTCCCCGGAGGCGCGGTGAAGGTGGTCACCACCTTTCCGCTCCCGGATGCCGCGGTCGCGCTCCTCTCACAGGTCGCCACCGTGGCCGGCCCGGATGGCTGGCGCGGCGAGTTGGCCGACGCGGACGCGCTCCTCTGCCTGCTGACGGACCGCGTGGACGCCGCGCTGCTGGAGCGGGCGCCGCGGCTGCGCATCGTGGCCAACGCCGTCGTCGGCCACGAGCACGTGGACCTGCGGGCGTGCGCGGCGCGCGGCATCGTCGTCACCAACACGCCCGACGTGCTGACCGAGGCCACGGCGGACCTGACCTGGGCGCTGATCCTTGCCACCGTCCGGGGCCTGCCGCAGGCGGAGCGCAGTCTGCGCGCGGGCGAGTTCCACGGCTGGGGCTTCTGGGACTACCTGGGCGGAGACCTGACGGGCGCCGCGCTGGGGATCTACGGGATGGGGCGCATCGGCCGGGCGGTGGCGCGGCGCGCGGGCGGCTTCGGGATGCGCGTGATCTACCATTCGCGCACGCCCCTCGGCGCGGGGGACGAGGCGGCGCTCAACGCGACCCGCGTCTCGTTCGATGAGCTGCTGGTGGCGAGCGATGTCCTTTCGCTCCACGCGCCCGCGACGGCCCAGACTCGCCACGCCTTCGACCGCGCCGCGCTGACGCGGATGAAGCCGGGGAGCTACTTCATCAACACCGCCCGCGGCCCGCTGGTGGACGAGGCCGCGCTGGCCGAGGTGCTGCGCGACGGCCCGCTCGCCGGGGCGGGGCTGGACGTGTACGAGCGCGAGCCGGCCATCACGCCCGCGCTGCTGGAGCTGCCCAACGTAGTCCTTCTCCCCCACATCGGCTCGGCCACGCGCGACACGCGGACGCGGATGGCGATGCTGGCCGCCCGCAACGCGCACGCGGTCCTCACCGGCCAGCCGCCGCTGACCCCGGTGCCCACGTGAGCCTTCGCGACCACGCCCGCGCCATCCTGCACGCCGCCATCGCCGCCGCGGATCCGCGCCAGGCGGTGCGCGGCGCGCTGCGGATCGAAGGCGGCGTGCTGATGGTGGCGGATGAGGAGCGGATCGAGCTCGGCGGCGTCGACCGCATCTGGCTGATCGGCGCGGGGAAGGCGGCGGTGGGGATGGCGCTGGGCGCGCGCGACGTGCTGGGCGAGCGCATCGCCGGGGGCATGGTCACCACGCGCGACGGCTACGGCGGCGAGGTCCCCGGCATCGAGGTGTGGGAGGCGGCGCACCCCGTCCCCGACACGCGCGGACTGGCCGCCGCCGCCCAGGCGCTGGCGTGCGCCCGCGCGGCGGGCGAGCGCGACCTGCTGCTCTGCCTCCTCTCCGGCGGTGCCTCGGCGCTTTGGCCGGCGCCGGTGGGCGGGGTGTCGCTCACCGACCTGAAGGCGCTCACCGGCGCGCTGCTGCGCGCGGGCGCCACCATCCGCGAGATCAACGCCGTGCGCAAGCACCTGTCGCGCATCGGCGGCGGGTGGCTGGCGCGGGCGGCGTATCCGGCGCGCGTGGTGACGCTCGTCGTTTCCGACGTGGTGGGGTCGCCACTGGACGTGATCGGCGGCGGGCCGACGGTGCCCGACCCCTCCACCTTCGCCGACGCGCTGGGGGTGCTGAGCGCGTACGAGATCGCCGCGCCCCCCGCCGCGCTGCGCCACCTGCGGGCCGGCGCCGCGGGCGAGGCGCCCGAGACGCCCAAGCCCGGCGGCGCGGAGTTCGATTCCGTCTCCGCGCACGTGGTCGCGCAGAACGCCGACGCGCTGCGCGGCGCGGCGGACGAGGCCGGGCGGCTGGGCTACCGCGCCGTGATCCTGGCCGACGATCTGGAGGGCGAGGCACGCGAGGTGGCGCACGGGATCGCCCGCGTGGCGCTGGAGCGGCAGCGGGCGCTTGCTCCCGGCGACGCGCCGCTCGCGCTGCTGCTGGGTGGCGAGACCACCGTGACGGTGCGCGGGCGCGGCACCGGCGGCCGCAACCAGGAGCTGGCGCTGGCGCTGGCGCTGGAGCTGAACGGCCGCCCCGGGATCGTCGCCGCGTCGCTGGGGACCGACGGAACCGACGGGCCGACCCCCGCCGCGGGCGGGATGGTGGATGGCGAGACGATCAAACGCGGCGCCGCGGCGCTGCTGGACGCGCGCGACCACCTCGCGGCCAACGACAGCCATCCCTTCCTCCGCGCCACCGGCGACCTGCTGGTGACGGGGCCGACGGGGACGAACGTATGCGACGTGGTGCTGGTGCTGATCCGAACCGATCCCGACGCTCAGGATTGACGGCATGGTAAAGCTGATGAACACCGCCGGCGAGACGACGGAGTTCTACGAAACGACGTCGCCGGACCACGTCCGCAAGTATGCCATCGCGCAGATGGCGTGGTACGAGCGGAAGGCCAAGGGTGCGAAGGCGTTCCACTGGTGGCTGAAGGGGATCGAGGTGGTGGCCGCGGCGGCGATCCCCGTGCTCGCGCTGTCTCCGATGTACGACGCCCGGCTCATTACGGCGGCGCTCGGCGCGTTCGTGACCGTGCTCGAGGCGTTCCAGCAGATCTACCGCTTCCGCGACACCTGGCTGAACTACCGCTCCACCGCCGAGGCGATCCGGCGCGACCTGCTGCTGTACGGCTCCGGCGGGGGTCCCTTTGGCGACGCGCCCGACCGCAACCGGCTGCTGGCCGAGCGCATCGCGGCGGTCACCGCGCAGGAGAACACCCGGTGGATCGCCTACATCGACAAGACCGCCGGAGAGAAGAAGGAGGAGAAGGGGAAGGAGGAGCGTCCGGCCGTGGTGACGTCCGTCCCTCTCCCGCCGACCTGACGATTCGGAAGGCCCGATGCTCTGCGTTCACACCACGAAAGTCTCGTCCGCGCAGAAGGCCGAGACTCAGCACTCAGCACTCAGCACTCAGCACCCAGCACGCAGCACCACTCGCCTAGATCCGCGCGCCGAGAAGCTGCTGCAGGCGCTCGCGGCGGGAGCGCGAGAGGCGCAGCTCGGCGCCGTCGCGCATGATCACCACGTACTCGCCGTGGAAGAGCGGCTGCAGCTCCTTCACGCTGGCCAGGTTCACGATGGTGCTGCGGTGCACGCGGAAAAAGCGGCGCGGGTCCAGCCGCTTCTCCAGGTCGGCGATGGGCTCGCGCAGCACGTGCACCGCCGGCCCCACGTGGATGCGCACCACGTAGTCCGACGCCTCGATCCAGTCGATGCTCGCCGTGTCCACCAGCGTTACGCGGTTGTTCTTCTTCACCACGATGCGCTCGGCATAGGCGGCTGGCGCGGCGGTCTGCGTGGCCGGCGCGGCAGACGAGACGACCGGCGCCGGCGCGGCCGCGTCCGAAGGCGACAACAGGCTCGCCAGCCGCGCCGCCACCTCGCGCACGCGCCCGTCGCCGATGCGGGCGCGGGCGCGGGCCAGCGCGCGGTGGAAGCGGTCGTCGTCGAACGGCTTCAGCAGGTAGTCGGCGGCGTTGGCGTCGAATGCGCTCACCGCGTGCTCGTCGTACGCGGTCACGAACACCACCGCGGGAGCCGCGGTGCCCAGCGCCTTCAGCACCTCGAACCCGTCCATCTCCGGCATCTGCACGTCCAGGAACACCAGGTCGGGCAATGCGTCGCGGATGAGGTCCACCGCCTCGGCGCCGTTCCCGGCTTCGCCGACGATGTCCACGCCGTCCACCGGGTCCAGCAGCACGCGCAGGGTGCGGCGCGCCAGCGGCTCGTCGTCCACGATGGCCACGCGGACGGGGGGATGGGTCTGCGTGGTCATCAATCCTCGTGCAGCGGCACGGCCACGGTGGCCACGGCGCCGCCCTGGGCGCCGGCGGAAAGGTCGAACTCATGGCGGTTGCCGTACAGGTGCGCCAGCCGCTCGCGCGTGTTCGTAAGGCCCACGCCGCGACGGCCGTTCGCCGCGGGCTTGGGCCCCGGCCCGTCATCCGTCACCCGCAGGCGCAGCATGCCGTCGTCACGCACCACGTTCACGGTCACGTGGCCGGCGGCGGCGCGCTTTTCCACGCCGTGGCGGATGGCGTTCTCCACCAGCGGCTGCAGGATCAGGTGCGGCACGCGCGCGTCCAGCGGCACGTCGGGCGCCACGTCCACGCGGACGGTAAGCCGGTCCTGGAAGCGGATCCCCTCCACATCCAGGTAGTGGCGCACGAAGTCGAGCTCGTCGCGGAGCGGCACCTCCTGCGCGTCGCGGTTGCGCAGCGCCAGGCGCAGCAGGTCGCTCAGGCCTACCAGCATCTTGATGGCCGCCTGCTCTTCCTTCACCCGGATCAGGCTGGCCACGGCGTGCAGCGTATTGAACAAAAAGTGCGGATGGATCTGCATCTCCAGCGCCTGCAGCCGCGCCTGCAATAGCTGCCGCTCGAGCACCGCCTCACGCTCGCGCCGCTCGTTCAGCGCGCGGTAGTACTGCACCGCGTGGGCGATGCCGACGACCGCCGCGTAGCTGAACACGTTGATGAACAGCTTGCCGAAGAAGCGCTGCGGCAGCGTGCCTTCATACCCGCCCAGCAGCGGCCCGACCACCACGTCGGCCGCCACGTCGGCCACGGCGAAGCCGAGCGCGAAGAGCGCGTGCAGACCCAGGTTGCGGGCGCGGCGCCCACGCTCCAGCGGATGGCGCGCCGAGAGCCAGAACATGGCTGGCGTGAACGCCGCCCAGATCCACATGCTCTCCATCAGCCACGCCACGTGCCTGAGCGTTGGCGCCGGCCGGTCACCCACCAGCGAGCCCAGCCACCCCTGCGTGAGCGAAAAAGCGCCCACCAGCGTCCACGCGCCGAACATCACCCCCAGCTCGCCCCAGCGCACGCCCACACGCGGGCGCGCGCCGGCCCCGGCGGACGCAGTCTGGGCGTCGGCCTGAGGGGTTTGGAGGGGATGGGCGAGGGTGGTGCTCATGCGGCGGTTGTACGCGGCTCCATCAGCCAGGTTCGGGGGATGATCGCACGACGGCCGCGAACGATACCGGAAGCGCCGCGATGCGGTCAACCGGCGTGCAGCGAGTTGCGGGCGCGGTGCGGCGAATCGCGCCGAATGGTCCGCGTTCTCCTCGGATCGATCGCAGACGTTGGATGAACCGCGGGGCCGGCACCTCCGTGAAGGTGCCGGCCCCGCAGCCTCGCTCGTTTGCGAGGCTTCCCGTTGTCGTAGCTCGCGGCTTCAGCCGCCCGTCGCGAAACCTTCGGCCGATGCTACCGCCTGGGCCGCGGAGGCGCGGGCGGCGCGTTGGGAGCCGGCGCGGCGCCGCCGGACAGCTCCTGGATGCGGCGGGCGATCTGCGGATTGTTGGGGTCCTTGGCCTGGGCCATCCGGTAGTGCACCAGCGCCTTGTCGCGCTCGCCGCGCATGCGGTACACCTCGCCCAGCTGGAACTCGATCTGGCCACTCTGCGGATAGAACTCGCCGTTCAGCTCCAGCAGGGTGACGGCCTCGGCGGTCTTCCCCTGCGCGGCCAGGGTGCGCGCCAGGTCGGTCAGGCTCGCCTCGCTGAAATCGTAGCGGCCGCTGGCCAGGTCGCGCTCGCGCAGCTGGCGGTAGCGCGCCACGGCCGCCTGCGCGCCGCCGCTGTCCAGCGCCGCCGTCAGCACGCGCCCCAGCGTGGTGGGCACCGGGAGGCCGCGGTGGCAGGTGAGGCAGGTCACGTTCACCGGCGGGTTGTGCCGCTCGGCCAGCCGCGGCAGCTGCTCCTGGTTGATGTTCCGCACCATCCGCATCATCACCCGCGCGTTCCGCTTCTCGTCCTTGTCGTCGCTGGCGAAGTTGAAGCTGGGCGGGCCGCCGCTCCCCTCGCGCTCCACGTGGCAGAAGTTGCAGCGCACCCCCAGCGACTGCGAGAACGTGCGCATGATCTGCACGAGCGTGTCCTTGGGGATGTCCTTCGGAAGCACCTGCAGGTTCTCGAAGTGATCGGGGATCTGCATCTGCGCGGCGGCCGGGGTCGCGGCGAACAGCGCGGCGGCGGCGGACGCCAGTACCAGCGGGCGGATCAGGCGCATGGGGCTCGCGAGCGGTGAGGTGTGAGTGCTCGTTGCGACGGGGATTTTCGGAAGATGCAACCGCCGCGCCCGGTGGCGCCAGATTTTCCGGATCGCTCGACCCACTGTATTCGCGGACTGCTCATCCGCAGCACTCTCGCACTTCCGCACTCTCGCACTCTCGCACTCTCGCATCGTGGCGCTGCTTTGGACCCCGTCGCATGCCGCGGCGGCCCCCCTCCCCGGCCCTCCCCCCGCTCCGCAGGGGGAGGGAGAACTGCAACAACCAACATCCCTCACGTGTCATGTGATCGAAGTTCCTTCCAGTTACTCTCGCGCCGCACGATGTAAGGCATTCCCCCACACGCCGTCTCCATGACTCCGACGCGCCGGATACGCCACCGCGCGATCTTTCAGACTGGATCGCCCCCCTTACGTCCCGTCACACCCGCCCGAACGTGCTCGTCCCCAAGCTGTTCACCACCCTCAGGGGCTACGGCCGGCGCCAGCTCGCCACCGACCTCACGGCCGGCGTGATCGTGGGCATCGTGGCGCTGCCGCTGTCCATCGCGTTCGCCACCGCCAGCGGGGTGAAGCCGCAGGCGGGGCTCTACACCGCCATCGTGGCCGGCTTCCTGATCAGCGCGCTGGGCGGCTCGCGCGTACAGATCGGCGGGCCCACGGGTGCCTTCGTCGTCATCGTCTACGGGATCGTCCAGAAGTACGGGGTGGATGGGCTGACCGTCGCCACGATCCTGGCGGGCGTCATCCTGATCGGCTTCGGGATCGCCAAGCTGGGCGCGGCCATCAAGTTCATCCCCTTTCCCGTGGTCACCGGCTTCACCAGCGGGATCGCGGTGATCATCTTCAGCGGCCAGATCAAGGACCTGCTGGGGCTGAGGATGGGCACCGTCCCCGCCGACTTCGTGGGGAAGTGGGAGGCCTACGCGGCGCACGCGGGGAGCGTCACCCCGGGCGCGATCGTGGTCTCGGCCACCGCGCTGGCGATCCTGCTGCTGTGGCCCCGGGTGAGCCACCGCGTTCCCGCGCCGTTCGTCGCCCTGATCGTCACGACGGCGATGGTGCCGCTGCTGGGGCTGCACGTGGAGACCATCGGCAGCCGCTTCGGGGCCATCTCGGGCACGCTCCCCCATCCGCGCGTCCCACGGATCACCTGGGCCGAGTTCCGCGGGCTGATCGCGCCGGCGTTCACCATCGCGCTCCTCGCCGCCATCGAATCGCTCCTCTCGGCCGTGGTGGCCGACGGGATGATCGGCGGGAAGCACCGCTCCAACATGGAACTGGTGGCGCAGGGCGTGGCGAACGTGGTGTCGCCGATCTTCGGCGGGATTCCGGCGACGGGGGCGATCGCGCGGACGGCGACGAACATCAAGGCCGGGGGGCGCACGCCGGTGGCGGGGATGGCGCACGCGGCCACGCTGCTGCTGGTCACGCTCTTCTTCGGGCGCTGGGCGGCGTACATCCCCATGGCCACGCTCGCCGCGATCCTGGTGATCGTGGCGTACCACATGAGCGAGTGGCGCTCCTTCGCCAGCGAGCTGTCGGCGCCGCGCAGCGACGTGGCGGTGCTGGTGGCCACCTTCGCGCTCACGGTGCTGATCGACCTGACGGTGGCGATCCAGGTGGGGATGGTGCTGGCGGCGTTCCTGTTCATGCACCGCATGGCCGAGGTCACCAACGTGGCCTCCATCACCCGCGAGCTGGCCGACGGCGACGAGCGCGGCCTGCGCGGCGACGCGGTGCCCAGGGGCGTGGAGGTGTACGAGATCGACGGCCCGTTCTTCTTCGGCGCGGCCGAGAAGTTCCGCGAGACGCTGGGGACGGTGGAATCGAAGCCGAAGGTGCTGGTGATCGTGATGGACCGCGTTCCGGCCATCGACTCCACCGGGCTGCGGGCGCTGCGGACCGTGGTGCGGCGGGCGACGAAGGACGGCACGCGGGTGATCCTGAGCGGCGTGCACGCGCAGCCGATGGTGGCGCTGGGCCGCAGCGATCTGCTGGACGAGCTGGGCGACGCCAACCTTTGCGGCACCATCCCCGAGGCGCTGGAGGTGGCCCGCGCGCACCTGTCGCCGCCCCCGCCGGGGAGCGGACGTCCGGAGCGCACGCCGGCGGGCGTGGCCTGATGTCACGCGAGACCGGGCCGGATCGCACGGCGGGTCGATCCCGGATGCCACGGGCGCCGAAGCGCGGAGGACGCACGGGATCAGCCCGCGTCCTCCGCGCCTTTGTTTCGTGAGTGGAATACTCGCGCCGCGGGGTTGAACAAAGACTGGCCCCTTTCCACTCCTGCGGATTCGCGTTAGCCTTGATCCACGAGACGGTTTCGGGCCGGGTCCCCGCCTGCATGCCTCCCGCGACGCGCGTTACGCGCCGCCACGATTCTCTCCTCCCCTTCGTCCTGCTCCACGAACGATGCCCGCTCCATTCATGAACATCCGCCGCCTGGTGCCGGCCGCCGTGCTGGCGCTGGTGCCCGCCGCGGCCGCCGCGCAGGCGAATGCCGCCAGCAGCATCCAGATCACGGTCCGCGCGGAAGAGGGCGGCGCGCCGGTGGCCGGCGCCAACGTGGAGCTGATGGGCGCCGCACGCGCGGTGAACGCCGACAGCATGGGCGTGGCCCGGTTCCGCAACGTGCCGCCGGGCCCGCTGCTGGTGCAGATCCGGAAGCTGGGCTTCGGGACGGAGCGCTTCTCGGTGGTGGTGCCCGCGCGCGACACGCTGGCCATCGAGGTCGACCTGCAGACCGAGGCCGTGCGCCTGGCCGAGGTGCGGGCCACCGCGCGCTACAACTCGTCGCTGCGCAACACCGGGTTCTTCGAGCGGCAGGCCAGCGGCCTTGGCAGCTACGCCACGCGCCAGCAGTGGGAGGGGCGCGGACGCCTGGAGTTCAGCGACGTGGTGCGGCGGATGCGCGGGGTCCGCGTGGCGCGCACGAGTGATGGCCGCACGGTGCTGCTCCCCTCGCGCCCGCTCGCCTCGATGAGTGGGTGCACCACGGCGCAGCTGTACGTGGATGGCGTGCTCACGCCGTTCGACCCGCGGCACGACGACGTGAACCAGCTGATCGGCCTCGCCGAGATCGAGGCGGTGGAGGTGTACGCCGGCGGCGCGCAAGCCCCCGCGCAGTACAACGCCACCGGCTCGTCGTGCGCCGTGGTGCTGATCTGGCGGAAGGGCGAGCGCTGACCGCCGCCGGCCGCCTTCGCCTGCCCGTCGCCAGACCGGTGTGGCGGCGACGGGCGGACGGACGGATCGATCCGCGGCAACGGCCCGAAGCCGGTCATCGCGGACTTCCGCACGATCATCGATGCTGCGGATCAACGGTCGATCCGCGTACGAGAATCGGGATGATGTGAAGAAGCCTCGCGCGCGAGGCTTCTGCCGTTTTTCGCCGCGCTCTTCCCCGGCACGAATCCCCATCTCCCCCACCGATGCCGCTCCCGCAGCCTCGCGCGGTTTGCGAGGCTTCGTGCCGTGTCTGGCCGGCGGGTTTTACCCGCTGGAGGGCGAAACAGTCCGGCCGGGATCTGGCGGGCGCGCACGAATTCGTTCACCCATGAAGCATCCCCCTTGTGCACGCGCTGGGCGTCGCCCAAGCTTAGCCGCATGCGCACCCGAACCATTGCCGCCGCCGCGCTGCTGGCGCTGGCGCTGACCCCCGCCGTTCCGCTCGCCGCCCCCGCGCAGGAGGGTGTGGGCGAGTACCGTGGCGCCGCCGCGCTGGGCCTTTCCCTGCGTCGGCTGGGCACCACCAAGCGCGTGCTGATGATCGGCGCGCACCCCGACGACGAGGACACGCAGCTCCTGGCGGCGCTCGCGCTGGAGCAGGGCGCCGACGTCGCCTACCTCTCCCTCACCCGCGGCGAGGGCGGGCAGAACGGGATCGGCCCGGAGCTGGGCGAGGGGCTGGGGCTGCTGCGCACGGAAGAGCTGCTGGCCGCGCGCCGGGTGGACGGCGCCACCCAGTTCTTCACCCGCGCCTACGACTTCGGCTTCAGCAAGCGCGCCGAGGAGACCTTCCGCCACTGGCCGCGCCGCGAG